>JAZNZM010000257.1:0-8157 GCA_045594965.1 Oscillospiraceae bacterium
GCCAAGGGGTATGATTTTCAGTTTCTGTGCCATATAAATATTTTTCTCCTTAAATCTTGGTATGTAGAATTAATTGGACAGGGCAAACAAGCCGCGGGGGAAGATTTTCCCTCGCCGCAGCGTTTTTTTCGGCTTTATCCCTCCACCCTGCTCCGCAGAGGGCATATTTCCCGATACAATACCCTATTCAAAATAAATATATATTCAGTGCCCACAGGCACTCAAATCCATTGATACAGGAATATTATTCCCACAGTTAAAAGAATAATACCACAGATTTGTATGCTTTGTCAAATCTGTGGTATTTATTATGTGCAAAAGTGCCTTAATTCGATTGTTTATTACATTTCTCTGCGTCCTTCAAGGGCTCTCAGCAACGTAGCGTCATCAGTAAATTCGAGGTTGGAGCCCACCGGTATGCCGTAGGCCAGACGGCTGACCTTAACCTCAAAGGGTTTCAGAAGGCGGGAAATATACATGGCGGTGGTGTCGCCCTCGGTATCGGGGTTGGTGGCCATAATAACCTCCTCGATGCCGCCCTCGGCCACGCGCTTAACAAGCTCGGCTATGCGTATATCATCAGGCCCCACATGGCTCATGGGGGACAGCACACCGTGGAGCACATGGTAGGAACCATTGTACTCCCGGCTGCGTTCTATGCTCATAACATCCCTGGGCTCTGCCACAACGCAGACCACGCTCTTGTCGCGGCGCTCGTTTTTGCACACGGGACAAAGCTCGCTGTCCGTAAGGTTCTGGCACACAGGGCAGGTATGCACCCTCTCCCTCGCCTCCAGAATGGCGGCAGCGAAGGCCTCGGCCTCCCCCTCCGGCAGACTCAGCATATGAAACGCCAGACGCTGGGCGCTTTTCTTGCCCACTCCCGGCAATGACGCGAAGGAATCAATGAGAGCTTCAAAGCTTGGGGGTAAAAGACTCATAATTTATGCCTCTCTTATTGCTTTAATTGCGGCGGCTCTGTCGGCTTTTCCGAACACTGCGGAGCCTGCCACCAGAACATTGGCGCCCGCCTTTTTAACCAGAGGCGCAGTGTTGGGGTCAATGCCGCCGTCCACCTCGATATCGCAGTCAGGGTTTACCTGACCCAGCATTTCGCGGATAAGCTCAATTTTGGGAAGCTGGTCATGCATGAACTTCTGGCCGCCGAAGCCTGGTTCAACAGTCATAACAAGGACGAGATCGACAAGGTCAATATAGGGCAGCAGAGCCGTTGCGGGAGTTTTGGGCTTGACAGAGAGCCCCACCTTTTTGCCGCACTCCAGAACGGTCTTAATGGCCTCAAGGAGATACTGGGGTTGGGTGGCCTCCACATGGAACACCACCAGATCAGCGCCAGCCTTGCAGAACTCTTCCACATAGCGCTCGGGGCGCTCTATCATAAGATGCACATCCAGAAATGCATCGGTGCATTTTCTGAGAGATGCCACAACGGGGATGCCTATGGAGATATTGGGAACGAACATACCGTCCATAACATCCACATGGAGCCAGTCAGCTCCACCGGCAAGAACATTCTCCACCTCGGACTGAAGATTTACAAAATCCGCGGAAAGGATGGAAGGTGCAATTTTCAGCATGGCTTTAACCTCCGAATTTTTAGTTTTTCTCCCGTTCCTCCGATCCCGGCTTGTACCCATTCGGTAGCAGACCGGGGAGGGCGGGCATAGTATTTTATAGCTGAGCTGCGCGCACAGCCGCTTTTATATAGGGGCTGGTCTCTTCCGGAGATCAGCCCCGTTGGAATACTCAAATGCTGTTCTAAGGCTTATCCCTGAGTACCTTGCGGCTTACATACATGAAGCAGAAAATGCTGGTGATGGCGCTTATGACATCTGAAATCGGCTCTGCCCAATAGATCCCGTCCACGCCAAAAAAGCGGGGCAGTATGAGCGCCAGAGGAGTCAGAAGTATCACCTTGCGCAGGCAGGCAAGAAACAGACTTATTTTTGCCTGACCGGTACCCAGAAGGCTGGCCTGAGCGCTTACCTGGAAGGCAAAAATCACCATACCGCAGCTGAATATGGGAAGCTTGGCGGCCGCCAGAGCAGTAAGGGCTGCGTCCGTAGTGAAGAGTCCCGGCAGAAATCCCGGGAATAAAAGGACCACGGAATAGAACACTCCCGCATAGATAAGGCAGATAAGGCTGACCATACGGTAATTCTTCTTCACCCTGCCGAAATTTCCCGCTCCGAAATTATAGCTCGTTATAGGCTGAGCGCCGTAGGCAAAGCCGTTCATAGGGAAGAACATCAGCTGCATTACACTGTTGAGAATGGTGTAGCTGCCCACGTATAAGTCTCCTCCGTAGCGCTGCAGACCGCTTGTAAACACAATGGCTATAAGGCTTTCGGTGCTGTGCATTATGAATGGGGATATGCCAAGGGAGGAGATTTTGCCGATAACGGCAAAATCAGGCCGCAGAGAGCTGAAATCAATTCTGATCGCACTTTTTTCCGAGAGGAGAAATCTCATTACCCACAGCGCGGATATGGCCTGAGAAATCACCGTGGCCACAGCAGCGCCGGCAACACCCATATCAAGGGCAAAGATGAAAATCGGATCGAGAATGATATTGCTTACGGCACCAATGAGTACACTGAGCATGGCGGTTTTGGCCGCGCCCTGACAGCTGATAAAGCTGTTAAGCCCAAGATAAAACTGGACAAACACCGTGCCGCAGAGATAAATGCTGAGATAACTGTTGGCATAAGCTATGGTATCGTCACTGGCTCCGAAGAAATAGAGCAGCGGCTCTTTTACACACAGCAGCACCGCAGTGAGAACTGCCGAGAAAAATATCAGCATAATGACCGCATTGGTCAGTATTTTGCCCGCGGCCTTTCTGTCCCCCCTGCCCAGTTCCATGGCCGCCAGAGGCGCTCCTCCGTTTCCCGCGAAGGCAGCAAAAGCGGAAACTATCAGAATGACAGGCATACAAAGTCCCATACCTGTGAGCGCAAGAGCACCCACCTCTGGAATGTGGCCAATGTATATTCTGTCAACTATGCTGTAAAGCAGGTTGACTATTTGTGCCAATACCGCAGGAATTGCAAGGGAGAAAATGAGCTTTACAAGGGGAGCGGTTCCAAGACGCTCTTCGCTTCTTCCGTTCATAGCTCCACCTCCGGTATTTTGCATACGTCTATCCATGCCAGAGCCTTTGAATACTGAAAAAGCTCCTCCATATCAAGCTCAATGGCGCTGCTGCCGCTGCCCACAGCGGGAAAAACAGTTTCAAAGCGACGGAGACTTTCGTCCAGATACACTTCTATGCCCTCATTGATTCCAAATGGGCATACACCGCCCACAGGGTGCCCCACCAGTTCAAGCACTTCCTCGGGAGAGGGCATTTTTGCCTTCATGCGGAAAAAATCCTTGAATTTTCTGTTGTCTATTCTTGCGTCTCCGGCCGCCAGAATAAGGATGCAGCTCTCATCCTTTTTGAATGAAAGTGTCTTGGCTATTCTGGCTCCTTCCACCCCAAGAGCCAGCGCTGCCAGCTCAACAGTGGCGGAGGACACGTCAAATTCCATTACCCTGTGTTCAATGCCAAGGGCACGGAAATATGCTCTGCCTTTTTCTATGGACATTATCTTCGCTCCCGAAAAATATTATTCCCCTGCGTCAAGGATGCTGCTGACCACAGGCTTGCCCTCTCTGTCCAGAAGCGGAGTGACTCCGCCGCTGTATCCGGACTGGACATACATATATTCAACCCCGGTTTTCATGTCCTGAATAATGATAACATTTTCGCCGAAGCCCACATTTTCCTTGTGAATTTTTCTGAATCTTTTGATTTTATTCATTTCCTTAGGCTCCTTTCCCAAAGTGCCTTTCCTGATATAATATCCCCAAATTTCCCTTGGGTCAAGAGCGGCTGCTTATAAGCTCCTCGGCCTGCTCAAGAGAATCCACACCTATCATAAGGCGCAGCTCCTCCGCCACAACCTTTTTATGGAGGTTTTCCCCTCTGGATGCCATATCCTCATAGTGGCGCAGCAGAGAGCGCAGAGTTGCCTCGCTGTAGCTTGAAAACTCACCCCTGCTGTAGGTCTCCACAGAGGTAGTGAAGGGTCCGTCAGAGCTTTTGTCTATAGGCCGTCCGCTTGCCGCCACATGGGGATATTCCCGGGCAAAGAGTCTGCACCACTCCACAGTCTGAGCGGTGAGCGCCTCCACAAGGGCCTTCTTTTCCCCGCTCACGGGAGGCAGGGAGGCTTTGATGGTCTCGTAATAGGCAGGGTCGGTACTCTCCATCATATAGGCGTATTTCAATGTCAGCAAATTTCTGCCCTCAGCCTCGGCAGCTTCAAGGTCCCTCAGATAAAGCTCCATGCTCTCTTTGTCCCAGCCGCTGAACTGGGAATAGCGCATTATCTCGAAGCCCGCAGGGTCACGCTGGCAGGAGGCCTGTCCGCCTATGTTCTGAGTGGCCGAAAACATTGCCCACTCTTTTTTTATTATCTTTTCAAATAGCTCTTTCATAATTAATCTCCCTTAAAAATCCAGACTGAGCTGTTTTCGGCGCAAGACCCCGTCCTTTATGCCACGGACAAGCTCTCCGCAGTGGTCCATGAGAAAATCGCTCTCTCCCGAGGACAGCCCCTGCTCCCTGAGCAGGGAAATAATCAGAGCACTGAGACGCTCGATGGCCTCCACTGTTTCTCTGTCTCCGGAAGCCATCACGGTATCAATAAGCTCCGCGGCCTCGCGCCCTTTTACGGGAAGATCTCTCAGAGCCCTTAAGCTCCATTTATAGAAGGGCATATACTTCCTGTTCAGCAGAAAAAGCGCCGCTGCCGCATTTTCGGCAAAGCGCCCCTTTATTATCTCCGCTGTGGTCTTTTCCCCGTGGCGCAGGCAGCGGAGATAATTATACTGCCCCGTCTGGGCGGCCAGAGCGCAGCGCTTTGCCAGAAGCCACAGCCGCAGATCCTCGGGATAAAAATCCAGCAGAGCTTCTCTTATGGCTGTGAACTCCCCGAAATTATCCAGAAATATCTCACCGTTCACAGCGGCGGCAAGTCCGCTTTGTGGTGCAGACAGCCACTGCTCCTTTGTTTCCGGCGCTCCCGGGCAGTCTATAAGCGAAGAATAAAAGCTCTCTATGCTCCATAGTCCCACTCTCGGGGCCTCGGTAAGCTTTCTGGCTCTGTAGCCCCTGTATTCCCCCGGCAGAGAGCTGAGAATGGCTCTGAGCGTCTCTTCAAATTCGGCCATATATTTTTCAGGCAGCCAGAGGCAGAAGGCCGGACCCCAGTCATGGTCACGGCTTATGAAGTCATCATAGCCAAAGCAGTCGGAGCCCTCTCCCACCAGACCTACCGCGAGATATGGCAGAGCGCCGGGAAGCTCCTTTCTCAGGCGGGGCAGGCATTCATCATAGAAATATCCCTTTGCGATCTCAAGCCCCTTCATTTTTCCTCCTTGCCTCCCAGACGGCGGTACAGCTCCATATAGCTCTCCTGCATTTGGGTGTCAAAGCCTGCTGCGAAGCGTGCCGCCTTCAGCATACACGCTGCCGCAGAGGGAATATCTCCCAGACCGTAGTGGGCATATCCCATGTTCCCTGCGGTAACAGCATGGACATAGAGATTATCCGGAACGGCGGCTATTATCTCCTCGGCTCTCAGGAATTCCGAGAGAGCTTTGGAATACTCTTTTTTGTCGAGATACAACAGCCCCAGGTTGCTGCAGCTGCTGGCGAGAACATCTGCCGGGATTCCGGGCAGCGCGGCATATATTTCTCTGCAGCGGCTGAAATACTCCATGCTCCTGCCATGGTCTCCGCTGAGGCGGTAAAGCCCTGCCAGATTATTAAGGGTAGTGGCATAGTTGCCGTCCCTTATACCGGCATTTTCAAGGGCGGCGGCTGCGGTGAGAAATGCCTTCTCACCCTTTTCAAACCAGCCATTGCGGCGGCACACGGAGCCAAGCTCGTTATAAACCGCGGCCTTGCCTATGGCATCGCCCCTATATTGCGGGCAAATCTCTTCAAGACAGGCGCAGAGCTCCTCATCACTTTTTGTCTCCGAAAGCTCATCAACCATAGCCAGAATCTCTCTTGCGTCCACAAGGCCGCCCCCCTTTGTTTTTTCACTTTGTTTTTTATATATTAATTATACTTTAGACCCCGTCCAATATCAATTATCTCTAAGAAAAAAACAGCTTTTTTGTGCCTTTCACGGCACAAAAAAAGCTGTTTTTGTATTTACTCGAAGGTGTCCTCTTTACCTCTGTATACCACAAACTTGCAGAACAGAAATTCCAGAACAAAGTTGGAGAGCATTGTCACAGCAAGAATGACGAAGTCATTCACCCCCGCTCCCTCGGCCAGATGACCAAGATAAGTGGACAATGGCGTGAACACCAGATAGAAGCCGAAAACCTTTGCCATAGCCACCGGTATATTGGCAGAGGACTTGAAGGTATAACGGCGGTTGAGGGTGAAGTTCCACAGTATTGAGAGCACAAGGGATGTGAGATAGGGTATCCAGTAGTCCTTGATGAATAACTCCATCAGGGCAAAGGAACCCACCTGAATAATTCCGGCAGAGGCAGAGAAGAGGGTGAACTTCACTGCCTGCCAAAGGGGCTTTTTATTTTTCATATCAGCCTATATCCTTCCCACAATGGGGGCACTTTTGGGGCACAGCACGGCCGTGGCGCATAAGGGACTTCCTGCACACAGGGCAGCGGTAGAAAATATAGCCCTGAACAAAACCGCCAAGAAAGGCTCCCACCACCACATAGAAGTATATCTGCTGCCTTGTGAGCATAAAGGCCACTATGGCCAGAAGGGCGATTATGCAGAATATGAAGAGAACCTTCTGACTGACTTTATAATTCATATTACTTCAGCACCACTCTGTTGTAGTTTTTCTTGCCTCTGCGGAGAGAAACGCCCTCACGAAGCGCATCGGCAGAGAACACCTTATTGGCATCGCTTACCTTTTCATCGTTGGCGCTTACGCCGCCCTGCTGAACGTTTCTTCTGGCATCGCCTCTGGAGGAGCAAAGGCCGCTCTTCACCAGCAGGGAAACAATGTCCAGTCCGCCGTTTTCCAGATCGGCCTCGGAAAGCTCGGTAGTGGGCATATTGGCAGCGTCGCCCGCACCGCCGAAGAGGGCCTTGGCACTGGCCTCCGCCTTCTTTGCCTCTTCCTCGCCGTGAACGAGAGCGGTGAGCTCGTAGGCCAGAATTTCCTTGGCACGGTTGAGCTGGCTGCCCTCCCAGCTGTCCATGGCGTCTATCTGCTCCAGAGGCAGGAAGGTGAGCATACGGATGCACTTGAGAACGTCGTCATCGCCCACATTGCGCCAGTACTGGTAGAACTCATAGGGGCTGGTCTTGTTGGGGTCAAGCCACACTGCGCCGGAGGCGGTCTTGCCCATCTTCTTGCCCTCGCTGTTGAGGAGCAGGGTGATGGTCATGGCGTGAGCGTCCTTGCCCAGCTTGCGGCGGATAAGCTCGGTGCCTCCCAGCATATTGCTCCACTGGTCGTTGCCGCCGAACTGCATATTGCAGCCGTAATGCTGGTAGAGGTGGTAGAAGTCGTAGCTCTGCATGATCATGTAGTTGAACTCAAGGAAGCTGAGACCCTTTTCCATGCGCTGCTTGTAGCACTCGGCGCGAAGCATATTGTTCACGGAGAAGCAGGCACCAACCTCACGGAGGACGTCAACATAGTTGAGATCCAGAAGCCAGTCGGCATTGTTCACCATCTGAGCCTTGCCCTCGCCGAACTCAATGAAGCGCTCCATCTGCTTCTTGAAGCAGTCGCAGTTGTGCTGGATGGTTTCCTTGGTCATCATGCTGCGCATATCGGTGCGTCCGGAGGGGTCGCCTATCATGGCGGTGCCGCCGCCAATAAGGGCGATGGGGCGGTTTCCTGCCTGCTGCAGACGCTTCATCAGGCAAAGAGCCATGAAGTGGCCCACATGGAGGGAGTCGGCAGTGGGGTCAAAGCCAATATAGAAGGTGCCTTTGCCGTTATTGACCATTTCTCTTATTTCTTCTTCGTCGGTGACCTGTGCGATAAGGCCGCGTGCCACCAGTTCTTCATAGATTCCCATTTTGCATCTATCTCCTTACTTTGCTTTATATTCTTTGATTATCTCAAGAGCCTGCTCGGC
>JAZNZM010000258.1:0-40228 GCA_045594965.1 Oscillospiraceae bacterium
ACCCTCGGTCATCAGATCAGCGATTGCTGCTGCCAGACCCAGCGGGCCATTGACGGCGTAAAGTACGATATGGCTACCGGCTTCTGCGGCCTTGGCAACACCATCAACGGTGTAGCACGCGACATTATCGACAACCAGAACGCCAACTATCGCGGCATTATGGACTTCATGGTGCAGAGCAAGATGGAGGCACTGCGAGCCGAAAATGACGCCCTTAGACTGAGCGCATCTCAGGCAAAGCAGAACCAGTATCTTATCGACCAGCTCCGTCCTTGCCCCGTACCCGCTTATATCACCTGCAACCCCTTTGCAGCAAGCTATGGTGCGGTGAATTATGGCGGCTGCGGCTGTGGCTGCGGCTAATATGCAGTAATCCCCCAATAGGGTGAAACATCGGGGCGGGAAACCGCCCCTGAAAGGAGAATGATTATGTCTTGCAAAAATGTATGCCGCCTGTGTGACCGCCTGATAATTTCCGAGGCTGTAACCTTCGCGGGCGACACTCTCACCGTCAATCTCCCCGCCGGAAGCTATAACCGGGGCGAGAAATACTGCATTGTGATTGCTCAAACCATTCCTGCAACCACCACCATAAACGCCGCTGTGGTTATCACCATCGGCGACGGTACTGTTGAATATCCTCTTGTAGACCGCTGCTGCGCACAGGTGATAGCGTGCGCCCTCCGGACTCGCACCAGATATGCAACCGTAGTGGCAACCGACGCCGCCGGTGGTACTTTCAAGCTGCTGGGTCGCGCAAGCTGCGCCCCTAATAACGCACTGGCCGCCATCGATGGCACCGCACCCGCAGCGGAAGGAGGTGCCGGAGCATGAGAAACGTTTCCAAAATGGCACGTTATACGATGCTTAATTCCATGCATCAGGGCGGCAGAGAAATGCGCGGCAACTATGACGGCGGCAGCATGAGAAACGGCTACGGCGGCAATTACGAGCGCGAAAACGAAGTGCGTAACGGCTACGGCGGCTATGGCAACGAAGGAGGTAACTACGCCCGTGACAACTACGGCGTAGATAACCGCTTTCGTGACAGGCGAGGTCGTGAACATTACGACAACGGACGCTTTGCCCCTCGCAATACCTATGGAAACATGGGCGGCGATTATAGCGGCGGCTATATGCGCGGCGAGCGAACTGGCGGAAACTACGGCACGGAGAACCGTGGAGGCCGCGAGGGAGAAATGAGGGGCGCTATGGATGACGAGGACGGTATGGGCATGAATATGATAGGCTTTGACCGTCCGCAGGAAGTCACCAACCATTACCCCATGCGTATTGATTACCAGGGCGGTGACGAAATGGAGCACCGCAGCGGGGATAAGATGCGCGGGGGAGCTATGGGCGCGGGGATGATGTTCAATGAGGAAATCGCCAAAGAGTGGACGAAGAAAATGCACAACGAGGACGGCACTAAAGGCGAGCACTGGAATATGGACCAGGTCAAAAAACTGATGATGCAGCGGGGCGTCCAGTACAACACCGCTGAAGTCTATGCGATTATGAATGCTCTGTATTCCGATTACTGCAAGGTGTTTAAAAAATATGGTTTCAACTCTCCTGAGGCGTATTTAGACCTCGCTCTTGCATGGCTAAACGACACCGACGCCGTTCCCAACAAAGCTATGATGTACTATGAGTGCATCGTAAAGCATTGAGTTTATCCGATCCCTAACCAATCTTTAACCAATAGCGTAACCAATAAAACAGACCGGGGCTTTGCCTCGGTCTGTTTTGCTGACAACAAATTTGACAACAAAACTATGCAATTTCGTGTTTGTTTGTGTTGGTTTTTGCATTTGGTAATGATGAAAAATAAAAAAGAAAAAACCGTTGAAAGACTTGGGAAATCAAGCATTTCAACGGTTTTAACCTTTGGTCGGAGTGGCGGGAGTCGAACCCACGGCCTCATGGACCCGAACCATATAAAAAGGCTGATATATCAATGGTTTAAAGGTAAATGACAACAAAAAAGACAACGAACTTATTATTCGGCCATTATAGTTGCAGTATAGGTTTTTAGCTTTTCAAGACTCTGCGCCTGCTTCTTTGCTCTCAGATGAGTATAAATACCAATAGTGGTTTCTACATCGGCATGACCGAGCAGCTTGCTTGCGGTGTAAACATCGACCTCGGCCTCAAAAAGCAAGGTAGCGTATCCGTGACGGAGTACGTGCGCTGTCAAATCGTTTTTGTAGTGATGCACCGTGTATTTTTTTCCCTGTTTGCTGATGCGCTGTTCCGGCTCATCGGTAACAAAGCCCATTTCACGACAATAATGATTCCAATGGCGCTTGTATGTAGACTCGACCATAAATTTGCTGGGGTCGGTGGCGGGGAATACAAAGTGTTCCGGCTTGGCGTCTTTTGGTTTGTATTTAAGAAGAACAGACTTTATATCTGGAAGCAGCGGGACCGTGCGCACACCAGCTTTTGTTTTCGGTTCCGTTTCTTGAGCGTAAGAGCTGAAGCTAATTTGCGTCTTGCTGCTGATGGTGTCGTTCTTGAAATCTATGTCGCGCCATCTAACGGCCAACGCTTCGCCCCTGCGAAAACCTGTGGACATAAGAAAAAGCGGATAAACGCCAAAATATGCGGTGTTAGCGGCTTTCCTAACGGCTTTGATTATATTATCTTCGGGCGCTTCGCGCTCGACGGGGCGTTTCGTGTTCTTTGGCAGCGGCACGGAGGTGGCGGGGTTATATTTTATTTCTTTGCCCATTATTGGGTCAATGATGGCGTTTTGGTAAGATAGGTTATAAATCAAACGCTGGGTTTTAATGACCTTTGCGGAATAATCTCTATCACGCAAATACTCAAGGTGGGCAAATATCTCCGTGGGCTGAATGTCTGCTGCGTCCCGGCCTTTGAAACGCTCCAGCGCTCTTTTTACAGCGGGTGCATAACTAACCTTTGTGCCCTCGCGTATAGTGAGCCAATGCTTGTCCTGCCAAGCGGTGAGCATATCTTCAAAACTCAACGCAGCGGCGGGAGCTTCTTTTTCCTGTATTTTGTAGTAGAGCTTTTCCGGATCCCGGTCATATACAGCGTGGCGCTTGCCATCAGAGTCCCGCCAATAGCCTTGGTAGCGCCCGTCTTTGCGCAGGGTGTAGAGTTTGGCGTAGTTTATCTTTGCCATTAACTTTCCCTCTTTTCACCACGCATATAGCTCAATTGAGCTTGCAAATCCTTAATCAAAGACCAGAAGTCAGCTATGTAGGCGTCTTTTAATTTCACTTGCTCTCTCATGTGAGCAACAAGTGCTTTATATTCCGCGATATCATCCTCATATTCAGCGCGAACAAGAGCGAGCTCGGAGTCAAGAATTGCCTGAAGTTTTTCATAATTGCGACGAAGATTGGAGATCTGTACATCTTTTTCCGCAAGCTGCTTCAACAGTTCCGGGGACTCAACCTCTCTGAGTTCGGGAGCCTGGCTTGAAAGCATGGCGCAGGGGAACTCGCCCCAAGAACCGCCCATAACCTCACGCACAAAAGCGGCAAACGTTGACACTCGCGGATCATAGTCCGGATCAGTAAATATGCGGATTATTGTTGCCTCAGAAGTTCCAGTCAAATTAGCAATATATTTATATGTCCATTTTCCCGGTTCTGTCTGCTTCAGATAGGCAAGACGATCCTGAAACAGCTCACAGCGGCGCGGGCCTTCCAACGCAAGATAGTTTGGACCGTCACAGCGCTTTGTTTCACGGTACACACATGAAACACAAATATTATAGGGTTTCTCCGGGTTAAATTTTCCTTCTTGCAATGGGCTATAAATTGAATTCTTGACAGTGTTTTCTGGCATAAACTTAGCCTCCACTTTAATATTTGCAAGTTTCCATAAAATAAATGACAGTTGCCACACTCAAATCTTGTGCTCAAACTTGCAACAGCTTAAATTGAAAATAATGGTTAAAAGTGGTAGACTAAACACAGGTTGAGAGACCGGCTCGGCCTACCCTTAAAAGGCGACGGGAGTTTTGTTTGGCGACTGGGCTCCCGCCGCCGCTTTATAAAATTGAGAAAGGAGCACTCCGTCATGGACGAGGACACAATAAAACGGCCCAAGCCCAAACCACATAAAACAGTAATTATCTACGACGGAGAGCGACCTTGCTTCGCGGCCTTTGCAGACGCCGCCCAGGAAAAGAAAATACTTGAAATACTTAACGAGCCCCGCCGGCAGCGGGCTCAATAAATGCGATATGTCGCATTGGCGTAAAGTGCATTGATTTTTTGGAATTTCCCGATATAGTAAAAACTGTAAGCATAAGATACGCTTTTTGAGAACGGGAGTACAAAATGAATGATGATAAGGAATATAAACCGCTGACGCACGAGGAGCTGATTGCGGAAGCTATTGCATTGATCCAGCGGTCTGAAACATGGCAGATCCAAAAAGCGATTGAAGCGGCTATGGACGCCAAAGAAAAAAACGCATAACGCTATACGATAAAAGCCCCCGGGTGCCGGGGGCTTTATTTTTATACATAATAGGGATTTGGCTTGCAGAGTATGACTATCAAATCAATCAGAGTGCCAAAACCCAATAAACCACCGGTGAGAAGGTACAGTATGCCGGTTCCAATTTTGCCCTCATAAAATCGGTGAGCACCTATCCAACCAAGGAACAGACAAAGAAGAAATGCGATCCACTTGTTTTTTTCTTGCCCGTAATGCTGAGGATACTGAGGAGCGTTATTTATAACAACAGAAGGCTGGGCGTTTTTCAACTCCGCAACCTGCTTAAAACATTTAGGGCAAACAACACATTCCAGATCAATAATTGCACCACAGTGGCGGCAAAACATAGTGCCGGCAGGTTTTACAAAGGGAGGAGGCTCGTCCTCGTCAGGAATATAGGGAGGGGGTTCTTCGTCGATATCATCTTCGTTTTGAAGAATATAAGATTTAGGCACTCTGACCCTTGGCTCTACCGGAGATCCGGAATAATGCCTGTTCATATTTGAGCTCCTTTCATAGTTTCGTTGACGCAATAGATTTGATTTATTTTCAAATATCCAAAATGTCTGTATGTTGATTTTTTATACTTTCAAATCTATACATATTTCCGTAGTCTGAATCGACTCTGCGTATAACCAAAGACAGGCCAAACAGCGAAATCGAAAATTTAATACGCTCATAGTTTTCGTCCACAAAAGTAACACTTGCAGCACCGATCTGACCGTCACAGAGAATTTTTATAATACCGGAAACAGGATGCATTTGTACTGCCGCGCCATTAGAAAAAACGTCAACACGAGATGTACGAAAATGAAGTACAACAGGGTATTTCGATTTTTTTCCAGTAGGCGTGTAAGGGAGACATTCTAAAAAAGAGCAAGGCGGCTGAGGGTAGTGCATAATATTGGGGTAATTAAAATCAATCTGTTTCTTCCTAATTGTGCAATGCTCAATGTTAGGAATATAGGCCTTAGCATCGCGAATTAAATCAGCAATTTGCTTGATATAATACAAAGCCACTTCTCTGTTTTCGTTTGTAAGCGGCAAATAAGCAATGTTATTTGCATATAAAATATCTTTATTCCACAAAAAGGGCAGGTCGTCAAACTGCATCATGTCCTCAAGCTTAAAAGTAAGAATTTGCTGCTGACGTTCTCTTTTCTTGTTTTCTGCGACTTCCCGTCTTAAAATATCGTCTTTTGATGCATGGTATATGGGATAGCCATCATTATGGGTAATATATCCCTGACCAGTGACTTTCCCTTTGATTGTGGAAAGAACGTTGTTAACAAGTTCAAACAAATCCATGTTAACACCCACAAACTTTCTTAATCTGTTGTATAAGCTTTAAGCGTTGCAATAAAAATCTTTAATTGTTCATCGCTCATGGTTTTAATGAGTTCAACAGCTTCGCGCTGGGCCTTGGTAAGCTCGCTCTCTATTGGAGCGGGCTTGTTTTCGTTTTCAGACAAAAGATCTTCGACGGTAATTTGCAAACAGTCAGCAAGTTTTATCAAAGTGGAGTCGCGCGGAAGCTTACCTTTTTTCCATCCATTAGGACTGGTACGAGAAAGGCCAACTTCTTCAGCGACAGCACTTAATGATTTACCTGCTTTTGCACAATAAAAAACGTAGTTTTTATAAAAAGCAGTCAAAGAAAGCACGCTCCTTTTGTTTAAAACATAAAAAGTCGTAAAAGATAACAAAAAAGCGTTGACAAATCGTAATAGTTAACAGTATAATGCGGATGTAGTCGAAATAGTTAACAAAACGAATCCAGACCCCGGCAAAAAGATTGCCCGCGTCAATCGCTATTCTGTTCCTCGCAAGCTCATAATAGCATGGCTTGTTAACTTTTGCAACTACTTTTTAAGCCCCGGCGCAAAAAATGTTAACTTACGCCGGGGCAATTCAATAAAAAAAGGAGGCGGAGAAATGCCCGAAGAATGGACCGGTAATCTCATTGGCAAGATGCATAACAACAGAATCACCTATGACGCTCTGGCGGCAAAGCTCGGCGTAACAAAGCCCTATATCAGCATGATCCTGAATGGCGTACGCAAACCGGACGGAGCCCGGGAGCGGCTCGAAGCCGCGGTGGACGCGCTTATCGCAGAATCGTAAGGGAGAGTAAACGATGGGAATTATCAGAAACAGCTTCAATGCTGCTCTTGACAGCACAGCCCAAAGGCACGGTTTGACTAAGGAAGAATGCCGCAAGGAACTTCAGAGATTTTTGATAAAGAGAACTGCGGGCGCACTATTCTTTATTCTCCTTGGAGCGGCGATTGCGAGCATTTTATAAAAACCGCCCCGCAGGCCGAAGCCCACGAGGCGGGAAGGAGAAGTCAATGAAACCTGATAAATGGATTTACATAGTAATCCTAATTTTAAATTCTTTTACATTAGCAATGCAATTACTGACGCTGCTGCTCCGATAAGCGCGACAATTAAACCTACGATGCCTATCCAATTTTCAGCCCACCATTTTCTGCGGCGTCTGGCGCGCTCTGCTTTTCTTCGCTTTTTATTGGGCTGAGACTTGGGAGCGTATTTATCCGTATACTTCCGGACGTTTTCCGACGAGGCCAGCGCCTTGCGCTCGGCTTGGCTGAGGGACACGAAAGCAGATGTATCAATTTCGGGAATGGTAGGTTTCGGCGGAACGAATCGCAAGGGTCAGACCCCCAATCGAAAATAAGTTAAACAGATTTTACCACGGGCGAAAGCGCCGCGCAAGGAGGAAACAGCAATGACCCCCAAAGAACGCAGAATCATAAACCATATCAAGCTGCTGCTCTGGAAGTCCCAGCTTGAGGACGACCTCCGGCACAGCGCCGCAATGCTGGTGCTGAGCGCCGCGGCTCTGGCCGCCGTGCTGGGCCTGTATGCGGCCATATTTTAAGGAGGCAATGTGATGATCGTCACAACCGTTGACCCGACCGTTGTTATCAAAGCGGAGCGGGGAGAAGATGCAGAGAAGATGCGGAAGATATTAGGCAATGATTTCAAGTCGACGCATATAGTGGTCACCGTTAAGTTTGATGGGGCGTGGCCCACCAAGCGGGATATGCGCGAGGAGCTGGAGGACTGCTTCGGCGAAATTCTGAGCGCCTTCGAGGCGCAGGTGTAAGGAGGGAAAGGGAATGCCCAGAGAATGCGAAGGCTACAGGGAAAACCTCGAGGCACTGCGGCAGTATTTTGGCCCAAACCACAATTTGCTGAAGCCAACGGACGTTGCCCGGTTTTGCGGCTGCTGCCCCCGCACCGCCGTCAAACGCTTCGATATCCCCAAAGGCGGCATAATGCTCACCATTCTGGCCCGGAGGATGTGCAAATGAAGGAATACATATACTGCCCCAAGTGCTCCCGGCTATATAACGTCAGCGCCCTGCGGGACAGGACGAAGGTTTTTATCTGCGCCGACTGTGTGGGCCGGGAAAGTGTGAAGATGTCCGGCGGCAGGTACGTGCCCATATATAACCGGGCCGGATTTGCGAGGGTGAGGGCATGACAAGGCGCCCGCCCTGCGTTAAGGACTGCCCACGCCGCAGCCCTACCTGCCACACGGAATGCCCGGAGTATCTGGAATTTGACGCAGAAAACAAAAAGGAGCGGGAAGCCTATTATTCGCAGCTCCCGATATTGGACTTCGGTTATGAGCGGCAAATCCGCCGCCAGAAAGTTGCAAGAAAATTCAAGAAGTGATAAGGAGGCGGAGCCGATGCGCCGCAGCTTACATATTTATGACCTGCTTTGCCTTGTGGGCGTCGCCCTTGTGGCGGGCACTCTGGGCGCTGCCGAGATTGGCAGCATAAGCGAAACCCGGATGGTATTTCAGACGGCCTTCGGCCTCTTTGTGGCCGGACGCTACGGGTTGAAGACCATCAGAATGTACTGCCGCAGGGCAGACCGCCGGGGCGAAGAATGACCGGCGACGAAGCGGGCCGCCTGCTCCGTGAAAACATGGAGCTCAAGCGGCAATTAAAGAAACTGCTGGCCGTGTCGCCGGTGTACTGCGAGGACTGCATATTTTGCCAAAACTGGCAAAATACCCTGTATTACTGTCAGGTGCACCAATGCTTCACGGACCCGGAACGCTATTGCAGCGAAGGAGTGAGCAAATGAGCATTAACAGACATCGCGGGGTGGCCGGGCTTGTATTCTGGCCCACTTGTGACGGCTGCGGGCGGCAGCTCCCGCCCGAGACCTGCTGGGCAGACGCCAGAGGGGCCATGGCGCAGGCAAAGTGGAAGCTCACCAAAGACCCCGAAACGGGCTGGACTCACCTTTGCCCGGTTTGCGCGCAGGAGGATGAGTGATGGCCTGGGGCGACCTTTCCGTCTGCAGAAAATGCGGCAGAACGATTGTGTTTGTGCGTTCGCATAAAGGCCATTTTGTACCCTGCAATGATTTTTCCGTGAAAGTGGTCCCGGATAAAAGGGGGCGGCTTTACTACCTCGGCGAAGGCAAGACTATCTGGGGCAGCGAATGCGACCGCAACGATCCTTCCGGCATTACAGCATGGAAGCCCCATTACGGAAGCTGTACCCCCGTTAAAAAGAATAAGCCCGGCAAAAAAACAAAAGCCCAGATCGCCGCCGAAAGAGAAAAAAACGAGGCTGCGTATCAGCGGAAGGTGGCGGAGCTCCTTGCCCAGCGGGAAAAGGAATGGGCCGCGGCACAGTATTGAGTAAACAGCCGCCCACCGGGCGGTAAATATAAAAAGGAGGAAAAACCAATGAAGCATACACTTAATATCTTCGGCAAGTCTGTGGAACTTACCGAAGACCAGCTGCAGAAGCTGCGGGAGCTTCTCGGCATACAGCCCATCAAACTTTCGGAGGTGGCGGAAGGTGAGACCTTCACCGCCGGCGGCCGGGAGTATATCGTGCTTGAGCAGCGCGGGGAGGATACCGTGGTGCTGCTCAAGGATATTTACAAGGAAGATGTCGAGTTCGGCACAAACAACTGCTACGAGGGCTCTTACGCCGACTCCGCCTGCTGCGATTTTCTCAAGGAAATTTGCGAGACCGTGGGCGGCGAGAATATCCGCGAATTTGGCCTTGATCTGACCAGCGCCGACGGCCTGAAGGACTACGGGGTTATCGAACGCAGCGCAGCGCTGCTCACCACCGAGATGTACCGCCGTTACGTGGACATTCTGGATAAATATATGCCCGGGGAATACTGGTGGCTTTCCACACCTCACAGTACCAAAAGGCACGGCAACGACTCATGGGTCAAGTGCGTTTCGCCGTCCGGCATCATCCACTACTTCTACTTCAACCGCGGCTGCGGTGTGCGCCCGTTTTGTATTTTTGACTCTTCTATCTTTGTATCTGTATGAAAGGAGAAAGCTATGAGCAGCAGAAACGAAAAGACCGGCCTTTTTTCCGGCGTAAAGGACGGGGAGACCTTCACCGTCGCCGGCATGGAATTTATCAAGTTCCCCGACGCGGATGGCCACACCCCGGCAGTTATGAAAGCACCCGTTTTTACTTCCTCTTTCGGCAAAAACAATGACCTGCGCCAGAGCAAGGTACTCAAGAGGCTTGAGGCGGAAGTTCTGCCCAAGATCATTGAAGCGCTGGGCGAAGAAAACGTGTGCAGCTTCAAAACCGACCTGACAACTCTGGACGGTCTTAAACCTTACGGCGAGATGTATTCCCGCATCAGCCTGCCCACCTTTGATTTCTACCGCGCGAATGTGGAGATTTTCGACAAATACAAAATCAACGATTGGTGGTGGCTGGCCACTCCCGAGAGCGCAAGGCCCCACGAGGACCCGTGGTGGACCGTTTGCGTTTCGCCGTCCGGCAACTTCTACGACCGCTACGACTACGTCTGCGGTGTGCGCCCGTTTTGTATTTTTAATTCTTCTATCTTTGAATCTTTGAACAGCGAAAATGGCTGATACTGACCTTAAAGTAATAGTCAAGGCGAAGGAGCTTGCGCTGCACTCCTTTCGCCTGACAAGCAACTCCAACCGATACCCAAAGAAATACCGCCACTCGCTGGCCGACAGCATCCAGCTCAAAAGCCTGGACATATACGACACGCTCCTTAAAGCCAACAGAACAAACAACGTATCCCACAAGCGGGAGCGCTGCGAGCTTATCACAGAGGCCGTAACCATGTGCGACCAGCTTCTGGTTCGCATTGAGCTATCGATGCAGCTGAACCTGCTGACCGACAAGTCAGCCGGATACTGGTCAAAAATGGTCTGCGACGTCAAGTATATGGCAATCGCGTGGAGAACCAGCGAGAGGCAGTAAATAAACAGGCCGTGCGTTGTATTTTTCTTTGCGTTTCGCCGTCCGGCAACATCAACAACAACTACAACAACGACTGCGGTGTGCGCCCGTTCTGATAAACCGTTCGACAGAGTAGGCTTTGAGCCGAAATCCATACACATTATCAAAAGAACGCACGACCTTTCCGCAAGGATAAACACAAAAGGACCGCTGCTGCATGACCGACTTCGAGAAAGTTATTGACTTCGACAATATGTACCGGGCATACCGCCGGGCGAGGCGGGGCAAGGGCTATAAAAAGAGCTCTGCCCGCTTCGACCTCGCGGCTCTGGACGGCGTCAACTCCCTTATAAGCCAGCTCCGGAGCAAGACATACACCGTTTCCGAGTATTCCGAATTTAAGGTGTATGAGCCCAAAGAGCGCATTATTCAAACAACATCTTTCAAGGACAAGGTCGTGCAGCACAGTCTGTGCGATAACGTCTTGCTTCCCCGGCTCCAGCGCATATTCATCCCGGATAACTGTGCCGGGCAGAAAGGCAAAGGCACCCTTTACGGCCTTGACCGGCTGTCAGAGCAAATGAAGCAGTTCCGTGACCGCTGCGGCATGGACGGCTATATTCTCAAATGCGATATCACAAAATTCTTTTATAACATCTCACATGGACAGCTCAAGGACATGGTGGAGTATTACTTCGGCCATGATCCCGATATCGTCTGGCTATGCAATCTCTACATTGACAGCACACCGGGGAAGGGCCTGCCGCTGGGCAATCAGATAAACCAGGGCTTTGCCCTGCTGTACCTTGACGGGCTGGACAAGCTCATAAAGTACGAACTGGGAATTGAGCTCTACGGTCGGTATATGGATGACTTTTACCTCATCCACCCCAGCAAGAGCTATCTGCAGCACTGCCTTGAGGTGATAAGGGCTTATCTTGACACTCTGGAGCTGAGCCTTAACGGCAAAACGCAGATTTTCCCCTTCAAAAACGGCGTCAATTATCTGGGCTTTCATACATACGTCACCCAAAGCGGAGCGGTGCTCCGTCGGCTGAAAAATCAGAATAAGCGCCGGGCGCAGCGGAGATACACCCGCATGGCAAAGGCCACAGCCGCAGGGCGCATCGGCCCCGACAGCTTCGCCGCTTCTTACGGCGCGTGGCGAAACCACGCTTCCCACGGTCAGAGCCGGGGACTTATAAAACACATGGACGAAAGGATACGAAAAGCAATGAACGAGAGCAAGCTGCTGGAAGCGGCCATAGCGGACATTCCCCATGTGGGCAAATTCTGCGGCCACGCTTATCCGCACGGGGCGCCGGGGACAATTTACTGTAAAATTACCCGGCAGCAGTGCATGAGGAGAACACACGAGCGCTGCCCACACTGGATATGGAGGGGGCTGCAGAAATGAGTAAATCCCGTACAAAAAAAGAACTCCCTGCGGAGCCGGCGGAACCCAAGTGGGACAGCTTCGACCTCACCGGCAAGAGCCTTGCCCGGGTGGACGCCGAGGCCCATGCCTTCGGTCTGAGCTACGGCCAGTACACCGCGGCTGTGCGTTCCGGCGGGATAATCCCGCTGCTGAAAAGCAAAGGCATACGCAACTACCGCAAAATTTTAAGAGAAATCGAGGTGCGTTGATATGTGCGACGATCTTAGAACCCGCTACGACGGGGCTATCAAGTATTTTGAGGAGGCCATCGCCGAGGCTGCCGAAATCATAGAGACCGAAGCGGCCACTTTCGACGAAAAAATGCTGCTTACGGAGCAGCGCCGCCACTTTATCACGGCCCTTGCGGCTTTGAAGGCTTGCCGGGACGTGAGCCGACGCAGCCATGGGTGAGCTTCTGTATGTTCTCGGCGCTGTGGCCTGCATCGGCGGCATTTACTGGGGCCTGAATCAATACATAAACGAAAGCGAGGAGGAAAGTGATGCTGATTAAAACCCTTATTATGCTGGCAATCCTGTTTGTCGGCATTGTGCTGCTCTCTGTTCTCTTTGCCAAAGACTGCCGCAAAGTGCGGCGTGAGCGGGAGGAGAGAGAAGGTGAGTAAGAATCTCCGAACTGTCAAAATGACCGTCACCGCCCAGACCCTTTACCACCTGCGCCGGATGGCCGTAATGTCCGGCTGGGACGAGCGGGACATGGGCCGGGTGGTGGACAAACTTGTACGCACACACCTTGCCCAGCAGCGCCACAGCTGCGGGGCGGGAAATATGAAAGGAAAGAGTTGATAATGGAAATTCCAGCCTATGAGGGATTTGGGCGAAGATTGATGGTTCAATTCACTTGCCGAAGATGCGGAATAACCGCTGAAAGAGCATTAAAAGACTGTATGCCTGGTGACTATGACGTTCGGAATTTGTCCGATTTAAAAGCTCCAAAGCTGTGGAAAGATGGCGGTTTTTATTATCCGACTTTTTGCCCTGAGTGCGCTGAGAAGTATGAGCAATTTCTCAGAGGTGACGCATGAAATACATCGCCATTATCTTTTGACGGAATCGGCTGAAAATATGAAAGGAGGGCAAGCCAATGCCTGAAACCGAATACACTGACGAAATCGACGTGGAAATGGACGAGATGGACGAGATAGAGCGCTCGACCATTGTTTCCGACGTATATGAAATAATCCGGCGTCAGCGGCTGCGGGACCGCTTTGAAAACGGCTCCATTAATTCCAGCAATTTTGAGAGCTATTCCCTGCTGCTCAAGGCCATCGAGGACAAGGACTCCGCGTCCAAAGACCTCAAGGACCTTATGAAGTCCATGTGGAACGGCGTCAAACAGAATGATGATACCGTTGTGGGCGCCTACGCCCAGGAGCTGTGCCGCGTGGCGGAACGGAGCATTGCCGCATGGGTGGTTATCGCCGCCCTTGCCCAGAAGGCCGACGCCACGGCGCTGGGGGAATGAGAGGCCGCGCCCATGAATGTGGCCTACAACATGGACTGCATGGAGTATATGCGCTCCCTGCCGGACAAGTATTTCGATTTGGCTGTAGTTGACCCTCCATATGGGATATGCGTTGATTTGCAGTCTCTTGGAGCGGGCACCGGGCTTGCCCCCGCGACAAACACTGCGACAAGACTCAAAAAAAGCCGCATGAAAGGCGGCGGCAAACTGAAAGACAGAGCAATAAATCGCTTTGATACAAGTTGGGATTATTCACCACCGGAAGAAGATTATTTTGAACAGTTATTTAGAGTAAGTAGAAATCAGATAATTTGGGGGGGGTAATTATTTCCAGTTGCCGCCCACAAGAGGCGTTATTTGCTGGGATAAGGAACAGACATTTCTTAATTTCTCCCAGTGGGAGATGGCTTGGACCAGCTTTGACGTGCCTGCAAAGATTTTTCGCTTCTCAAACCGCGGGTTTACGTGTTCCGATAAAAGCCGCAAAATTCACCCGACGCAAAAGCCGATTCATTTATACGCATGGCTATATAGTCAGTTTGCAAAGCCCGGCGACAAAATCCTTGACACGCATCTCGGTAGCGGAAGCTCTCGCATAGCGGCCTTTGATGCCGGTCTGGACTTTGTGGGCTGCGAAATAGACAAGGAATACTTTGACGCACAGGAAGAACGCTTTGCTGACCACACGGCCCAGCAGAGTCTTTTTGCGGGGGAGCAAATAAACATTGATATATAGTGGATTTCTATATATACGCTGGCCTTAGCCCGGGCAGGGCGGGTATGGGCAGACCCTATTAAGGCCCGGGCATGCGGGAAAGCCCACAAAACCCGCATACCGGCGCCGGACGGCGCGGAGCGGGCGGGATGCCTCCCACATTCCGCCCCTCATTTCCCTCGGGAAAAGCTGAGACGAGAGCGCAGCGGAGAAAAGCTGCTGCGCTCCCATCTGAACCTTTCCAAGCGGATACTTATATTTTATAACGCGCGCGTGTGCGCGTTTCTCGCAAGCTCGGTAACGGCGGGATTTACGGCGAAAGCCAAAAAGGAGAGATGAGATGAGCAAAAGCACCTGCTACATAAGACGCTATGTGTGTGATAACGGCATTGAGTACAAGACGAAGTTTTTTGTAAAAGAAAATGCGTCTTGTAACTCCTCTCCCAGAAAGAAAGAAGCTGCCGTTCATCGTGCCGAGAAAGCAGCTACCGAGGCCGCCCATGAGCTGGGCCGGATACTGAACTGCAACTTCATCACCCGGACAGACTTCCATTTGGCCCTGACCTATTCCGATAAGGGGCTTGAGGCTCTGATGGCCAAGGCCGGGAGCGATGATCCCGACGCTTTTGTTCGCCTGGCAAAGAAGGAGTACGACAACTGCCTGAAGCGTGTAAAGTACCGGGCGGATAAAAAGGGCATCGAAATCAAAGCCGCCGCTGTTGTCAGCATAAGCGACCCGGAGACAGGTGAGGCCGTGCGTGTGCATCATCATGTGGTGGTCAACGCCGAGGCGGCTATGCTCTTTGCCGAGTGCTGGAAGGCCGGAGAGGTCAGAGGCCGGGAGCTTTACTCCCGCTTCGGCCCCGATCTGCAGGAGCTGGCCGACTACATGATAGCCCAGGCGGCCCGGGTGGGCGCCGACAAGCGCTATACCAGGACGCGCAATCTTCTCAGCCCACTGGTGCATAAGCCCGTGAAAGCCCGCAGGCCCGAGGCGGAACTGCAGGTGCCCCGCGGCTGCGAGAAGATATGGCGCAGCGAATACAAAAAGGGCCGCGCCCAGCATATCCGGTATTTCCGCCCGCCCGTCATACCGCCCGACGCGGTGGACGATGAATAGAGAGGGGGTGGAGGTGATGCTGGAAGACTGGAGAGATATTCCCGGATATAACGGCGCCTATCAGATAAGCCCTCGCGGCGAGGTCAGGTCATGGCGGTACCGCGGCGAGCACTTCGCAAAGAATCCCAAAATTCTGACCCAGTACAAGCGCGGGGGGAACCGTCCCGGGCATCGGCCTATCCGATTTGTTAAGCTGACCACGCCGGACGGCAAGGCCAAAGACTGGCCGGTGCTCCGGTTGATGGTCCTCACATGGTACGGCGGCTGCCCGGAGGGAAAAGTGCCGTATCACAAAAACGGCGACCTCAATGACCACAGCCTTCATAACATCGGCTTTATTACCCGGCGCGAGCTGGGAAAGAAAACCGGGGCGAAGGCAAAGCGGATAGCGGTCAAAAAGATATCGCCCAGCGGCGAGGTGGTGGCATTTTACCCCAGCGCACGTGCAGCGGCGAAAGCCAACCACATGAGCTATCAGTCAGTGATAGACAGATGCAACGGGAAAGTTAAAAAGCCCTTTGCGCTGGACGGGCATAACTACCAATGGGACAACTAAGGAGGAACGACGCATGGACATGAAATGGATAAAAACATCGGAGCGGCTGCCGCAGAGATTTGAGCCGGTTATACTCTGCAGACCCACCAAAGACGGTGAGCCGCGGGTTGAGTGCGGCACCATGGACGTTAACGGCTGGTGGCGCATATACGGCACCAGGACAAAGAACGTGACCCACTGGATGCCTCTGCCGCCGGCACCGGAGGACTGCGAAACATGAAAAGATTTCTGATATGCTACGGCTTTTTTACCCTCGGAGCGGCCGGGATGGGCGCGGCGCTGGCCTTCACCGGGGCCACGCCCAAAGAGTGGAGCTTCTGGGCAATTCTCAGCCTTTACATATTCGCTCATCACACCGGGCGTTGGATGAAAGGAGGCTAAACCATGGCAGAGCTTAAACACTGCCCCTTCTGCGGGGGAGAAGCAAAGCTGAAGCCCTTCAAAAGCGGGATTTTCAGCAAGCCGATTTACTATGTGGTCTGCCGCTGCTGCGGTTGTCAGACGGCGGTGCAGCTGGAGGAGGCCGACGCCGTGGAGGCATGGAACAGGGACGCGCTGCCCTCGGCCGATGCCGTGGAAGTGGTACGGTGCAAGGATTGCATCTATTGGAACTCCGGAGAGAACGAAGTGGAGAAGTGGGAACACTGCAAACTCCATGATATCGATATTGGCCCTCACGCCTTTTGCAGTTTAGGGGACAGGAGAGGCAGGCCCAATGCGTAACGACGGTATAGAAGAAATCGCCAAGTGCCTCAGCTGCAAATTCCCAAACTGCATTAACTGCCTTGCCAGTGTGGCGCCGCTTGGGGTCGAAGAATATGCCAAGCGCATCGAACGCGGAGCAAAAGCTCCCAAGAAAAGCCGACGAAAAAAGCCGGTGATTTGTGTCGATGGGGACGGAACGGAGAGACGCTTTGACAGCGCCGACCAAGCCGGTGAGAAAATGTTCTTCCGCGCGGCAAGCATACGCAACGCAATAAGTTTGAATAAACTGCTGGGCGGATATCGGTGGAGGTATGAAGAATGAGCGAACTTTGGGGAATTGTTTTTATAATCGGCTGGGCCGCCATCATCGCCTTTTGCTTCTGGAGCCAGGGCGGCCGGAGAAGATGAAAGGAGGCGCGGACATGAAGAAGTAAACGCAGAGCGAAAGCGAGCCGGGTTCTCTCCAAAAAATAAAAATTTTGGAGGTATCGCAAATGAAAAAAATCAAGGTGGCCGCCATCGCCATTATTGACGGCCTGCTCATAGTAAGCGCACTTGTTGCCGCAATCCTCGGGCTTATCCACTCTGTCAGCACCGGCGCGGAATACGCGCTGCTGATGCTCACACCCGCGCCGGTGGCGTGGATCCACACGAAGCTGAATGCAATCTGCGACAGGCTCAACGGCCCGAGCAAGTAAGGAGGGAATAAAATGACAGCCAAAATAATCGCTTATATCGTTGTTGACCTGCTTTTTCTCTGCGTACTGGTGGCGGCTGCCATTCACTCCCGCAGAGAGCGCCGGACCGATAAGGACAAAAACGCAGAGGGAGGCAGGGAATGAGCAAGCCACGGTATTCATGGTGGGGATACATAAGGGCGGTCATTCGGAATTATCCCGGACACCACGAAAGTCTTTATGATTCAAAGCTCCAGTCGGTGACGGCGTCCTACTCCGCAATGCCGAGGGGCGGCGGAGCTGGGCGCGGCGTTGAGAGCCTGGCAATACGGACGCTTCCGAGAGACGAACAGAAAGAGTATGACGCGGTTCTGGGAGCGGCCCGGGAGGTTATGCGGCAATACGCAAACGGAGCGGAGCGGCTGAAGCTCATCGACATGGTGTTCTGGAGCCAGACCTACACGCTGCAGGGGGCGGCCCTGCAAATCCCGGTATCTTACGAGACGGCGAAGCGCTGGCAGCGGGATTTTATAATCCGCGTTGCCAAGCGCATGGACATTTTCCACCCGGAGGAAAAGAATAACCACTAAAGCCAAAAAAGTGTGCTAACTTGATATCATCGAAAAAGCCTCGGCAGGGAGAAGCCGGGGCTTTTCCTTTGGGCTGAAAGGGCGGCCTTTGCAGAGCTCATGGGTGCTTTCGCTGACTCCTACCATGGCGCCGCCCTGGTTCAGCCGGAAACAAAAAAGGAGAAAACCATGCTTAAAGAAAAAATGCACGTCAACATTCTCGGGGAAGAATGGACCATAGAGGAGCGAGGCTCCATAGACGACGATTATCTGGAGCGGTGCGACGGCTACTGCGACAAAACCGCAAGGCTCATTGTCGTAACCGTCCGCCCCAAAGATAACCAGCTGCTCGACTTCGACAAACACCAGCGCAAGGTGCTGCGGCATGAAATAATACACGCTTTTCTTTTTGAAAGCGGCCTGCACGAAAACTGGGAGCACTCAGACGGCCACGACGAAGCGTATGTGGACTGGATAGCCGCCCAGTGGCCGAAAAGTGCAAAGGTGTTTGCCGAGGTGGGCGCGGCGGAATGAAAAGGGGGAGCGGGGCGTGCCCAATTACAAAAGCCTTGCTCTGAAGCTGCAGACCGCCCTTTGCCTTGCGGGGGAACACATAACGATAGAGGAAAAGCGCTTCTACTCCATCCGGTACAAACGAATGCTGACAAAGTACATCGTTCGGCGCCAGCAGCCGGGGCAAGCGAGGGAAACGCTGATAGAAAGCTATTCGGTCATTGACGTGGTAAAAGGACTTGCGGAGCTGTATGCCGCCACAGGAGGGGTGAACAGTGGCTCTTAACAAAAGACAGAAACTTTTCGTAAATTATTATCTCAAATCATGGAACGCCACGGAGGCGGCAAAAAAGGCCGGATACAGCGAAAAGACTGCGGCGTCCATTGGTTACGAAAACCTGAGAAAACCTGAGATCAAGGCTTATATTCACGAGCGCACGCACGCGCGCGATACCCAAATAGTCGCCGATGCCGATGAGGTAATGGCATTCCTCACTTCCGTAATGCGCGGAGAGGTAAAAGACCAGTTCGGGCTTGATCCGACGCTGGCCGACAGGCTCAGAGCTTGCGCCGACCTTATGAAGCGCTTCACTGCCGGTGCGCCGCTGGCCGGGGCCGACAAGCCCGAAGACGATGAACTGACCAAATCTCTCAGAGAAGAAGCGGAGCGGTTGAACAATGCCAATTAGTGCAAAACAGCGCCAGATCATGGCGTTCCCGTTCACGAAATACGACGCTCTGATATGCGACGGCGCGATTCGTTCCGGCAAAACCGCCATAATGACCCTGGCATTTATTGACGACGCTATGCGTCGGTTCAACAACAAGCGTTTTGCCATCTGCGGCAAGACGGTGGACTCCACCGTGAAAAACATCATAACGCCGTATCTGGGGCTTGTGTATGCCAAGGAGCGGTACCGCATACAGTGGCGCCGCACCGATAAGCTCCTGATAGTTTCCACAGCGGAGCGGACAAATTACTTTGAAGTGTTCGGCGGCAAGGATGAGAGCTCGTTCATGCTCATTCAGGGCCGCACTCTGGCGGGGGTGCTGCTGGACGAAGTTGCGCTGCAGCCTCGCTCGTTTGTGGAGCAGGCTCTTGCACGATGCTCTGTTGAGGGATCAAAGTTTTGGTTTAACTGCAACCCGGAAAGCCCGCAGCACTGGTTTTACCGGGAATGGATACTCAAGCCGCAGGAGCACAACGCCCTGCGGCTGCACTTTGAGCTGGACGACAATCCGGCACTGGCCCCGGCGATAAAAGAGCGATACAAAACCATGTACTCCGGCGTTTTCTACCAGCGCTACATTCTCGGCCTTTGGGTGCTTGCCGAGGGCCTTGTTTATGATTTCTTCGGCGAGGACAACATAACGGACGAGCAGCCAAGGGGAGCGGAATATTATATTTCCGTGGACTACGGCACACTCAACCCATTTTCCGCGGGGCTTTGGTCCGTCACCGGCGGCAAGGCCGTGCGGATAAAGGAATATTACTACAGCGGCCGGGACAGCAAAGTGCAGCTCACGGACGAAGAATACTGCAACGCCATCGAAAAGCTGGCGGAGGGCTACGATTTGACAAAGATAATCGTTGACCCTTCGGCAGCTTCTTTTATTACGGCTCTGAAGCGCCGCGGCTACAGAGTGGCCCAGGCAAACAACGACGTGGAAAACGGAATAAGACGCACCGCTGTGTATCTCAGAAACGGGAATATAAAAATCCACAGGGACTGCACCGATGCAATACGGGAATTTGGCCTTTACCGATGGGACGAAAAAGCGGGAGCGGACAGAGTGGTAAAAGAAAACGACCACTCTATGGACGATATCCGCTATTTTTGCAACACCGTAATGAGCCGCAGAGTAAGGAATGATATTTGATGGGACTTTTTTCAACAGTAATGAGGTGGTTCAATATGCTCAGACCCAGCAGAGCGAAAGAAGAATTTAACGTGAAGCCGCTGACAAGCCCGGCTATGAGCGAGTTCGTGGCAATGTGCGGCAGAGTTTACTCCGGGCGCCCGGACTGGGCAAACGAGGAAGACCACATAAAGACGGTCAATTTTGCAAAGGCGATATGCTCAGAGGTAGCCCGACTGACAATGATGGGCACAAAAATACAGCTTGACGGCAGCGCAAGGGCCGACTGGATACAGCTGCAGATTGACAGGATTTATTCCCAGCTGCGCCATTGGGTGGAATACGGCTGCGGCTATGGCACAGTGATACTCAAACCAAACGGAGCGGGCATTGATTTTCTCACGCCCGGTCAATTTATGATAACGGACGCCGATAACGGAGAGATTCGCGGTGTGATATTCTTCGACCAGCAGGAAGACCCCACGTCTGAGAAATGGTTTACCCGCTATGAATACCACCGTTTTGAGGGCGAGAGCTATGTGATAAGCAACCGCTGCTTTATAGGCGATTCTCCCGGAGACCAAAAGAAAGCGATTGATATTTCTCTGACTCCATGGGCGGGACTTGCAGAAGAAGTAACCGCCGAAGGCGTGGACAAGCCGCTTTGCGGCGTTTTTCGGACGCCAATGGCAAACAACATCGATGTGGGCTCGCCCATGGGTATGCCGATTTTCTCGGAAGCTCTTGAGGAGCTGGCCGACCTTGATGTGGCTTATAGCCGCAACAGCAAAGAAATACGCGACAGCAAGCGCACGATCCTGATGGACTCCGACAGACTCCTGCCCAACAGCGCAAAGATAAGCGCCGCTCAGGCACATAATGCAATCCGCCAGAGTTCGCCTTTGCCGGACTACATTAAGCTGGTGGAAGGCGACTCCAGCGCTTCCAGCGATATTTACCACGAGATAAATCCGACACTGGAAACGGAAAAACGGCTTACCGGTATAAACGCGCTGCTGTCTCAAATCGGGTTTAAGTGCGGATTTTCAAACGGCTATTTTGTGTTCAACGAAAAAAGCGGCATGATAACCGCAACTCAGGTGGAAGCGGATGACCGGCGAACCCTGCAGCTGATAAAAGATGTGCGGGACCAGCTACAAAGCTGCGTGGACGGCCTGGTATATGCTCTGGATAAATTCGCCGACGCTTACGGCCTTGCTCCACGCGGCGCTTATGGGGCCGTTTATGACTTTGGTGATATCACCTATAACCGGGAAGAAGACAAAGCGCGTTGGTACAGCTATGTGACGGCCGGGCGCGTCCCCTTCTGGTATTACCTCGTAAAATTTGAAGGCTACAGCGAGGAAGACGCCAAAGCGCTGGAAAGCGCAGCGCAAAGCCCCGAACCTTTGTACGGAGACCTTGAATAATGCTGCCGCCGGACTATCTGCTGGAAATTGCCGAGGGAGCGGAGGAACTGGCCTCCGAGCTTCACCGGGATATAACCGCCCAAATAATAAAGCGTATTACCATCCGAATCGGCCGCGGCGACGATTATCTTTTGACGCCCGTGGATAAATGGCAGCTTGAAACGCTGCAGGAAGCGGGGTATCTCAGAGAAGACCTTGAAAAGCTCATAGCTGACAAAACGAAGCTGGAGCTGAAAGAGATAAAAGCAGCGTTTGAGGACGCCGGCGTTGAAACTCTGAAATATGACAATGCAGTTTATGAAGCCGCCGGGCTCACATCGCTGCCGCTGAAACAGTCGCCCTATCTGATACGCATACTTCAGCGCGGCTATGAAGCCACGCAGGGAGAATGGATAAACTTTACCCGCACCACCGCAGATGCGGCCCAGCAGCTGTTTATCACTGAATGCGACAGAGCTTACAACCTTGCCGTGTCGGGAGCGGTTTCCCACACCCAGGCATACAGAGAGGCAATAAACCGCATAGCAAAAGACGGCGTAAGGATAAAATACAAAAGCGGCCGGGTGGATACCCTCGAAACCGCCACGCTCCGGGCGGTCAGAACGGGAATATCCAAGGCCTGTGCCGATGTCACCGATGCAAGAATGGACGAGTTGGACTGGGATATTGTTCTCGTATCTGCACATCTGGGCGCCCGCGTGACCGATAAAGAAGATTACACGAATCATTATTGGTGGCAGGGCAAGTTTTACTCCCGCAGCGGCAAAGACCCGCGCTTCCCGCCTTATGACGTATGCAGCCCGGGAGACATTCAGGGCATACACGGAGCAAACTGCCGCCACCATCACGGCCCGGGCGACGGGGTACATAACCCATACAAGGAATTTGACGCAGAAGAAAACAAAAAACGCTATTATCTGCAGCAGGAGCAGCGCGCCATGGAGCGGCGTGTGCGCCGTCTGAAGCGTGAAATTATGGACCTGAAAACGGCCATTGACAATCTCCCGGACGGGGAGGCAAAAGAAAGATTTACGAAAGACTACCAGCGAAAAGCGGCGGCTCTTGTGGAAGTAAACAGAAAATACAAGGATTTCTGTGCGGCAAACGAGCTTAAACCCCTGCAGGAGCGGCTTGCCGTTGCCCGCTGGGGCAAAAAACAAGCGTCAGCCGCCGTCGGCGCGGCACGAAAATATAACAATTCAGTCAAAGAGTCATAGCCGGCGGGGCTGTGACTCTTTTTATATCCCGCGATAGCTCAACGGAAGGGCAAGAGATTTTGACTCTCTTAGTATGGGTTCGATTCCCATTCGCGGCGCCAACTCCGCCCGGAGTATAAACGGGCTGAATCCAAAGCCGGAGGCAGACCGGCGAATAAATCATGCAGGAGGATAAACAGATGGAAAACATTCACGCAATACTCAGCAAATTCGGCCTTGAAGTCCCCGCTGACAAGAAGGCTGATTTTGACAAAGACCTTGCCGCAAACTACAAAACTTTGTCCGAGTTTGAAAAGAAACTCAGCAAAGTGGAAGGGGAGCGGGACAACTACAAGCAGCAGCTGGACGACGCCACCGAAACTCTCAAGGGCTTTGAAGGCGTAGACATCGGCACAATGCAAACTCAGCTTCAGGAATGGCAGACCAAGGCGCAGAACGCCGAAAGGGACTACCAGGCCAAGCTGGAAGCCCGCGACTTTGAAGACGCACTAAAGGGAGCCATGGAGGAGTACAAATTCACCTCGGAGGCTGCAAGGCGCGCTGTAATGGCAGAAATCAGAGAAGCCGGTCTGAAGCTGAAGGATGGCAAAATACTGGGCCTTGGCGACCTTGTGGAAAGCATCAAGAGCAAAGACGCATCAGCCTTTGTAGACGATGGCAACCCGCCCGCAAAGTTTACCCAGAGAATAACCGGCGGCGGAGACCCCGCAGGCGGCAAGACACGGGCCGAAATAATGGCCATAAAAGACCGCAATGAAAGACGTGCGGCAATAGCTCAAAATATTCATCTTTTTGGAGGTAAAGAATAATGGCAGAAGCTAATCTTATCAAAAAGGCGGACCTTGCAAGAGTCCGCGAAATCGAATTTGTCAGTATGTTCGGCGAGGACCTGCGCAAGCTGCGCGAGCTCCTTGGCATTACCCGCCTGATCGCAAAGCAGGCCGGCACCGTACTGAAAGCCTATAAAGCCGTCGGCACCCTTGAAGACGGCGCAGTTCCCGAAGGCGATACTATCCCCCTGTCCAAGTATGAGACCCAGCCCGTTGACATCGGCGAGCTCGTTCTCAACAAGTGGCGCAAGGCGACCTCCGCCGAGGCCATTATGGACCGCGGCTATGACCAGGCAGTGACCATGACCACCGACAAAATGCTGTCTGATATCCAGAAGGAAATTCGCGCAAAGTTCGCCGCCTTCCTGGCAACCGGTTCCGGCACCGCTGCCGGTGCAACCTTCCAGGCTGCTCTTGCCGACACATGGGGCCAGCTGCAGGTGCTCTTTGAGGACACCAGCATTTCCACCGTCTATCTGATGAACCCCCTTGATGTCTCCGCCTATCTTGGCACTGCAAACATCACCATGCAGACCGCCTTCGGCATGAGTTATGTTGAAAACTTCCTCGGCCTCGGCACTGTCATTATGATGTCCGACGTCCCCAAGGGCACCATCTACGCCACCGCAAAGGAAAACCTCATTGCTTACTATGTCCCCGCCAACGGCGCTGACCTCAATGAGGCATTCACTTTCACCACTGACGAGACCGGCTTTATCGGCATCCACGAGGAACCCGATTACACCAACATGACCGCAAGCGATACTGTAATCAGCGGCATTACCCTGCTGGCAGAGCGCATCGACGGTATTGTTGTCGCCACCATCGGCGCGGGGGAATAAGCGGGTATAGCCTCGCAAGGCCGGGTTATACGGCAAGTGACCTTGAGAGTATGACCATAGCAGAAATCAAGGCTCTTGCCGCTGACCTGGGCTATACCATCACGGCAAGCAAAAAAGCGGATATAATCGCCGAGTTTATCGCGCAGCAGGAGGGCTAAAGCATGGCTTATGTGAGCTTTGATTTTTTTACCGGGCTCTATGGCGAAACTGTTACAGAGACGGCATTCAAAAACCATGAATGGGAGGCCCGCCGGATTCTGGACGCACATACCACCGGCATTGATAATGTTCGGAAGCTGCGCGTTGCCTTTCCCGTGGATGAAGATGACGCAGAGATGGTTAGGCGCTGTATGTGCAGGCTGATAAAGCTGATGCTTGACATAGAAGCAGCCGAAAAAAGCCGGGGAGCAGCACAGCGCCCGGACGGCAGCTATGCAAGCGGGCCGGTTTCTTCCGTGTCCTCCGGCACCGAGTCAATAAGTTACGCATCATCTGGCGGCACAAGCATTGACGCCGCTGTGAGCGATATTTCAGCCCGTAACGCCTTATACAGCAAAACTGTGCGCCAGTATCTTTCGGGCGTGACAGATGCCAACGGCGTAAATCTGCTCTATATGGGGGTGTATCCCTGTGTATGCTGACACCATAACTCTTTTTAACCGCTATGATGCCGGGCTTGAGGATTTATGGTTTCCCACAGTGTTGCACAGAGTGGACTTGAATATAGACAAGGCCGCGATCATGGCAAAGTACGGCGAAAACTCCGCTGATAATGCCCGGTTGCATATTCGCTGCGACATCGATGACAGCGCAATAAGCGTAGGCGGCAAGACATATCTGCCCCCAAAGCTATGGAAGGCGCAGTCTGAGGCGCAGGCTGCGTCCAGCCTGACTTTCAGCGCCGGACAGGATTTTGACTTTTTCATCGTGGGGGAATGGGGCAGCACCGAGCTGGTAGACGATTCTCTGTATTTGGACGGGTTCTATAACTTCTGCAATAAAACCTACGATTATTGCTTTGCGCTGACTTCGGCGGCCTGCTACAGCGTTATTCCCCACTTTGAAATTATGGCAAAGTAGGTGAAAGCGTGAATAAACTGCCGAATATAACAATTGTAGAGTCCGGCATGAGAGTAAAGGTGGACCTTTCAAGGCTCAACGGCAATCTTGCCAAGGCCCAGTTCTGGCTTGATACCCAGATAATGAGAGACATGGAGCCGTATATGCCCCACAATGACGGAATTCTGCAAAGCATAACCGCAGCTCAGAGCGCGACTTATGCAGGCAGCGGCCTTGTAGTCGCCGCAGCCCCGCCTTATGGACGCTTTCAGTACATGGGCAAAGTAATGGTGGACCCGGAAACGGGCTCACCGTTTGCCCGGCCCGGGGCAAAGAAAATCGTAACGGAGCGGCCGCTGACTTACAGCAATCCTCGGGCAACTCCAAAATGGTTTGAAACCGCCAAGGAAAACCACGGCGACGAGTGGATCCGTGAAGTTAAGCGCATCGCAGGAGGCAAGTGATGGCAGATAAAGAAGTTCGATATGACGTGGACGGATATGAGGCCGTAACCGCCGCCCTGCGGGAGCTGCTGAACCAATATCCCGGACTGCAGCAGACCGGGGACGAGATTACGTTTTCCACGCTGGGAGAAGACAGCGGCAAGACCATGTATCCCATATCCGGCGCAATAATCGAAACCGAAAAAAAGTTTATTCTGGGCGACGTGCGGCAGATATGCCTTTATCCCTTCCATGTCCTCTACAGAGCGGCGGGCCTTTCGGAAAACCGCAAGGCTGCCGTCAAGGAATGGCTGGATAATCTGGGCCGCTGGCTTGAGGGGCAGCAAGTAATAATTAACGGCGCCGAGCACCGGCTGACGGAGTATCCTCCGCTGACCGGCAACCGGCGCTTTCTTTCCATTACCCGCCAGACCCCCGCGTATCTCTCCGCGATAAACGATAACCAGAGCGAAGACTGGGTGATATACATATCCGCCCGGTACCAAAACGAATTTAACAGAAACTATGAGGTGATTTGAATATGTCTTTCTCTTTCAAAACCCCCGCAGGCCAGACCATTGACCGTGCGCTTCTTATCCTCTATCTGAACGTTGGCACCGCCGAGGAGCCCGACTGGGCGCCCATCGGCAAGCGCGTGGAGGACAGCTCCATGTCCATGGACTGGTCCACCGAAACCAAACAGGACATTCTCGGCGGTACCTACACCACCGGCAAGAGAGCCACCAAAACCCAGCCCTTTGACCCCTGCGAGCTGGACGCCGGCGACACTGCCCAGCAGCATCTCTGGCAGCTTGCTGTCGTAGATGATGACGTCAACTCCCTGCTCAACCAGGACGTCCTCCTTGTCCACTACTACGCGGTGGACGATTCCAACGGTGCTTTTGCGGAGCGGTACCCGGCCTCTGCCATTCTTCCTTCCTCTCTGGGCGGCGAAGGCGGCGGCAATATCAGTATGCCCATCGATGTGACCTACGGTGGCGCCCGCGTCAAGGGCACCGCAGCAAACGCAGCCGGAAAGGTGACTTTCACTCCCGAAACCGCAGCCGAATAAGTGAGGTAAACAAATGAAAACACTGAATTTCGATACCGGTATAGTCACGTACAGCCTCAATGACAAATGCGAGATAAGCATAAACCCCACGGACGACAAGCTCGTCAGCAGGCTTATAAGCCTTGTGGACAAGCTGGGCGCCAAAAGAGAGGAATATGCAGCAAGCATGCACAAAGCGGAAGTTAAAGACGCTTATGACGTTTCCTGCCGCTATGATGCCGAGATGCGTGCAGAAATAGATGCAGCACTTGGCGGAGCGGTCTGTGCTGCCGTATTCGGGGAAATGAGCGTGCTGGCAATGGCTGACGGACTTCCGGTGTTTTGCAATCTGATTTTTGCAATTCTGGATGAAGTCAGCGCAGGCTGGGCAATGGAGTCTCAGAAAACCAGTGAGCGCATGGAAAAGTACATTGCCAAGTATAAAAAATGACATACACACTCCCAAGGTCTCAAACACTTGGAGGAATTGAGTACGAAATTCGGTCAGACTACAGGGCTGTGCTGGATATCTGCGCGGCCCTTAATGATCCGGAGCTTACCGACGCCGAAAAAGCGGAAGTAGCGCTCCGGATTTTTTATCCGAGTGCGGAAAAAATTCCAAAAGAGTGTTTGCAGGAGGCGCTTGACGCCTGCTTTTTATTTATTGCCTGCGGCGAATGCGATACAGGCAAATCCCGACACAAGCTGATGGACTGGGAACAGGATTTCAAATATATCGTACCCGCGGTAAACCGAGTCATGGGGCAAGAGGTCAGAGCGCTTGATTATCTCCATTGGTGGACTTTCATAAGTGCGTACTACGAAATAGGCGACTGCTTATTTGCTCAGATAGTAAGTGTGCGCGATAAAAAAGCCCGGGGCAAAAAGCTCGATAAAGCCGAGCAGGAATGGTATAGAAAAAACAGGTCTATGATAGACTTTAAGCATACATACACCGAGAGTGAAAAGGCCATGCTTGAAGCTCTCGGAATTAAGTAAACCTCAAGGCGGTGAGTATATGGCTGCGGATGGTTCTATAATCATTGACACCCATATTGATAACGAAGGAGCAAATAAGGAGCTTCAAAAACTGCGGAAAGATATTCTCAAGCTCCAAAGCTCGCTAAGCACAAAGAAAGCGCAGCGCAGCGATATCGAAAAACAGATGCAGCAAGCGGACGCAGCTATTGAAGCGACGTATCAAAATATAAAACGGCTTGAAGCCGAGCTGGCAAAACTGCAGGGCGTAAACCTCAAAGACAATACGTCGGCGGAATATTTTGCAGCCCAAACGCGAATACCCCAAATAAAGGCCGAGCTGGAAGCCCAGAATGCAGTTTTGGACAAGCAGGGCAAAACTGGTGACGGAATTGCTGCCAAATATGAGAAAATATCCGGCGAAGTAGCTAAAATTGAAAATGAACTGGAGGACGCGGCAAAAAGAGCTGGACAGCTTGCTAAACAGGTAGACGGCGTGGGCGATGCCGGCAAAGGTGCAGCCCGGTCTATAAACAAGGCTGCCGGCGAAACAGCAAAATTTAAAAAGCGGCTGGTGGAGCTGACTAAAAGTGCACTTATTTTTTCCGTAATTACAAAAGCACTGACTCTGATGCGCAATGAGCTCGCTGGAATGGTGCAGACCAATGAAGAAGCAAAAAAATCTTTTGCCCAGCTGAAGGGCAGTTTGAAAGGCCTTGTGACACCAATACTCAATGCTGCGCTTCCGGCGCTGGTCAAAATCGTTCAGGCACTCACCCAAGTAATAAGCCTTATTTCCCGAGGCATAGCGGCGCTGTTTGGGACTACTTACGAAGAAGCCATGAAAAACGCGGAAAGCCTCAATGCAGAGCAGGAAGCTCTCGAGGGTGTGGGAGATGCAGCCGAAGAAGCCGAGGGCCAGCTTGCCTCATTTGATGAGATAAATAAACTGAGCGGAGCGGCAGCTTCAAGTGCTGCCGATGAAAGCGATATTTCATTTGAGGAAGTCGCGTTGCCGGATTGGATGCTGGCGGCGTCAGAACGTCTTGCGGAAGCGTTTTCCAATCTGCGCGATGCTATAGCCGGGTTTAAGGACAACAAGGTACTGAACAAGCTGGCAGAGTTCATGAAATATGCTGCAAAAGAAGATGCATCCGGCACTATTGAAGGCGTGGCAAACAGCGTCAATTTGCTTGCTGTAGCCTTGAGCCTTCTGGATGATTTGCTGTCAGGTGATTTTAAGGGCGCAGGAGAAAGCCTGAAAGAGCTTTTCGGCAGCTTTGATAATCTTAAAGGCATTGATTTGACACCGCTGGGCAAGGCGAAAGACATTGGCTTGAGTCTGGGATTTTTGGCCGGAGAAAGCATAAGAAAATACTTCAAAAACATAGAATGGAGTCAGATTTTCGGGACGATGAAAACCGGATTCCAGAATACCTGGAGCAGCATCACAAATTGGTGGAGTGAAAATTTTGTAAACATCGATATGAAACAGGCGTTGAATGGCGCTTCACTGGCTGGCTATTTAGTTGGGCAGCACCTCGGTGAAAGTTTTCGTGAAGTATGGAATAACGAAGTAAAGACCTGGTGGACTGATGAAGTAAAGCCGTGGTTCAAAGCCGATAAGTGGTTAAAGCTGTTTTCCGATGCGGAAAACGGAGTGAAAAAAGGCTGGAACTCCATCAATGCTTGGTGGGAATCCACTGCGCTGGTCAAATGGTGGGACGAGAATGTTGCGCCCTGGTTTACGCCTGAACGCTGGGAAGCACTCTGGAGCGGCGCCGGAAAAGGCGTCACTCAAGGCTGGGGATCCGTTGTTTCGTGGTGGAAAAAATCCGCTCTGGCAAGCTGGTGGAAGGAGCAGGTTTCTCCATGGTTCGCCGCAAGCAAGTGGAAAGAACTCTGGAGCGGAGTCAAAACCGGATTCCGAGAAGGCTGGGACGGCGTTAAAAGCTGGTGGAGCAGTACAATAGCCACATGGTGGAGCGACCATGTGGCAGTATGGTTCACTGCGGACAAATGGCGAGAAGCAATGAGCGGGCTAAAATCGGCATTCAAAGACGCCTTTACAGATGCCGTAAACGAAGCGATTGCGGTGCTTAATAAACTGATTTTCTGGATGAATGAGGCATTGTCCTTTGAAATACCGGAATTTACATTGATGGGCGAAACGATATGGGAGAGCCGCAATATTACTTTGGCACAGCTGCCGAGTATCCCGTATCTTGCCACCGGCGCCGTTATTCCTCCCAACCGCGAATTTCTCGCGGTGCTGGGCGATCAGACCAGCGGCAATAACATCGAGGCCCCGGAGGAGCTTATCCGCAAAATAGTGCGCGAAGAATCCGGAGGCGGCAGCGAGCAGCTGCTGCGCGAGATACTCGCCGCGATAAGAGAAGGCAAAGTAATGATGGTAGACCGAAAAAAGCTGGGCGAAATAGTTGCCCAATCCATCAACGACCGGACGCGGGCCAGCGGTGCCTCTCCGGTAAACGTGTGGTAAGGCGGTGAAGCATGAAACCGAAACTGTTAATTGATGGCGTGGATTTCACATGGGTGCTGCCGGAAGGCGGCATACAGTGGTCGCGCAACGATATTGACACGAGCAAGTCGGGACGCAGCCTCGTATCTGCCGAAATGCACCGGTCCCGCCTTGCAGTAAAGCGCAAGCTGGTGTTTTCAAAATGCCGGCGCATGACTACGGCGCAGCTGAAAAGCCTGAATGATGCACTTTTCCCGCCCACTGTATCTGTAACCGTTCTGGACCCGCTTGAGGGCGGGTACAGAACGGCGGTTTTTTACGGCTCATCCGTCGAGGCCACTACTCAGATATATGACGCCGTAAGCGATGAGACATACTGGGACAACACGTCCTTTTCCCTTGTGGAGGTGTAAACGATGCAAAGCACAAGCGAGCTTTACAAGCAGCTGCTGGCGAATCCCCACAGCGTGTTCGACTGGCGCGTTGTCGTGAACGATGACGCGGTTATCGGCATCACGGGCATATATGACGGCAGCATAACGGGCAGTCTTTTCGCCGCCGGCACTCCGAGTGTCGGCGGCTGCGTTGCCCGGGAGCTTGATATAACTCTCATCCCCGGCGTTGTGGAGATACCGCGCATGGCAAAGCTTCGGGTCGAGTTTAGCTTGACCTACGGAGAGCAGCAAAGCGAGTGGATTCCCGCCGGGGTATTTTTCATTGACACCCGCGCATGGAATGCCCAGCACGACATGGTGACAATACATGGCTATGACGCGATGCTTAAAGGCGAAGTACAGTTTATCCCCACCGGAGAAGAAAGCGGCACATGGCCCCGCCGCCATGAAGTAATAGTGGCGGAGATCGCAGAACGGCTGGGCGTGACGTTGCACGAGCGCACCATAATAAACCCGGATTACAACGCCGAATATCCTTCTGATTTTACCATACGGGAAATGCTGGGCTTTATTGCCGGATGCCACTGCGGCAACTGGACAATAACGCCGGATAACAAGCTGCTGCTTATTCCCCTTGTTCCAGCGAATCCCACAGTCCACGACATAGGCCAGCGGGTATATGACTTTGAAAATTCGGCCCCCTTTGATGCCTGGACAAAGGTGCAGTTTTATTACAGCGACAAAAACACCTTTGCTTCCGGCTCTGACGAGGGGCGCGTGCTTGAAATCGAGTGCCCGTGGGCGTCGCAGGAGATTGCCGATAATGCCCTTGTGATAGTGCAGGGGCAGTCCTACGCCCCATATATCGCCACGGGAGCGGTTTTGGACCCTGCGGCTGAGCTGGGCGACTATGCCAACGTAAACGGTACAGAGTCGATAATTGCGGATTACAGCGCCGGTTTCGGCTCCGTATGGTCCGCCGATATCGCTGCGCCGTCCGAGGAAGAAATAGACCACGAATATCCCTACGAAAGCAAAATCCGCAGAGAGACTCAGCGCGAGTTTTCAAAGCTCAATGCTGCAATTACGGTAGGCTTTGATGAAATCACTCTGCGGGTCAAAAACAATGAGGACGATATTTCCACACTGCAGCAGACTGCGGACGGGATACAGCTGACGGTTGAAAACCAGGGCGGCGAAATCGCGCTTTTGCAGCAGACCGCAAGCGAGATCGAGCAGAGCGTTCAGAACGCCGAGGGCGAAATTTCACAGCTGCAGCAGACTGCGGGACAGGTATCCGTGACAGTAAGCGACCAAAAAGGCACGCTGGGCACTTACATCGACGCCGACTCATGGGAAGCAAAGTACAACTCGGAAGACGGCATAACCGAGTCCGGGTTTTACTTCGATTTTGAGCTGGGACGATTTGTTTTTAACGGTACCGGCGTTTTTACCAGCGAGGAAGGCACCACATACATAACCGTCGAAAACGACGAGTTTGTGCTGTATTCCAGCGAGGGCGCAAGCGAGGCGCTGGATAAAGTCCGCATCGGCTACATAACCGGCCCGTCCCCGGACGAGTCCCGAAACGTGGACTATCCATATATCAAGCTCGGTAGTGCCGGAAGCTATTCCGTCGGTCTTTTCAAGAAATTCTGGAACGGCCTGTGGGTGGGCAACTCCGCCCCGCTGGACCTTACCGGAAACTTTGAAGGCTGCGACGGAGCTGCGGGAATATTTATCAATACCACCACCGGCAAAACCTACGTGGTGAACGGTACAGATATGCAGAACATCTATACAGGCGAAGCCATTGCCAAATTTGCGTAAAGGAGGGAGCAGATGCCGCTGCAGGACATTTATATACTGCCCTCCACGTTCCCCCTGTTCGACTGGGCTGACTGGCCTGCATCAAAAGCGGCGCTGGTATCCGGTGGGCATACAATCAACTTTGAAAAAGAAGCATGGAACGCCATTGTTGACAAGCTGGCCTCGGCCCTCGCGTCTGCAGGAATTGCGTGGGACGCCGGTATAACAACGGCGGCGCAGGCGCAGATAACGGAGAGCCCCGGCGCTCTGACGGCGGAGGCGTTCAACTCCGTGCGATTCAACATCGACAGCCCCATGCCGCTGGGCTGGGCCTGGGCAAAGGACCCCACATTCCGCGGTTATGTGGGCCGCGAAAACTTCCGCGGCAGCAGTGTATACGGTGCCGCCTGTGATTCCCTGTATCCCGAATACATTGAGGAGCTTGCCCGCAAGCTGAATCTTCTAATTGGCGTAATGCGGGGCGATATGGCCCTGCCTATAGTGTCCTCGTCAGGAGCGGAAACTCTGGCCTACGCTTCGGCGGAGCTGGTGGCGAAAAGCATCAAGTCTTTGCCCACGGGCGGAGCGGAGATTTCCAGAAGCCTGTATGTGCAGCAAGGCATTGATCTGCGGCCTTCCGCGCCGATTTTCCCCGCGGAGACCGATGAATTAAGCACCAGCCGCTTTTCTGCTAAACTCCCGGCCTTGCGGTCCGGCGTGATAAAACCCGAAACACGGATCGAAAAAAGCGGCTATTTTATACACCCCATGCGCCGGGTTCGGGCACTTGTCCAGCCGGTCGATGAAATTTCGGCAAGTCTTGTCTATTTTGGTTGGGAGCTTGCCACGGCGGATTATATAAGCGGTGAGGGCAAGGCGGAAAGCAGCACGGAAACGAGCGTCGAGGCGCTGTTAACTCTGGCATTACACGGCGAGGACATAACACGAAGCGTTTCGGCCGACGCGGGAATAATATTAAAGCCGCCGCTGCCTGCCGCCGGCGAGGGCCACGCAGTCTCGCTCTCCGGGACGGAGCCGGTCAAAGCGGGGCAGACCCGCGCAATAAAAAGCAAAAGCCGCGCTCTGAGCCGGGAGCAGCTGATCTCCACGCCGCTGCCTTCTGCGCCCGCTTCCTCCGCGGAGCGGAGCGCCAGCCAAAGCGCGTTTAGCCTCGACACCGCCTGGTGGCCGCCTGAATGGCAGCCGGACGGCGGACTATGGATAAGACAATCCCACGCCGTTACCATAGCTGAAGACGGCGGCTTGGAGGTGACTTAATGGCAAGAACAACACTTTTTGAAGAACAGACGGTAGAGGGCTTTAGCCCGGATTCAGAGTTCGATGGAGCGTACAGCACCAATGCGATTGGAACTGCTGAATTTGTGCCCGGAGAAGAATATGTCATTGTATGGGATGGGGAAAGCTTCTCGTGCGTTGCCCAGGATGTCAGCGCAATGCTTCCCGGCGCTGTCGTCGTGGGAGATATGAGCGGCTTCGAGCTTGCCGGCAACGGAGAGCCGTTCATCATTATGAGCATGGTCGCCGACGGTGGCATTCTTTACGGCTTCCTCGCGGTGGATGGCTCCACAGCCACTTCCCACACCGTGGGTATATATCAGGGAGACGATGAAGAGGAGGCAACTCCGGACTACGACCCCAATGATGTCACCATTAAGCGCTATTCCGGAGAGGGGAAGGTGTACGAGAATGTGCCTTTTATATACCTTACCCACGCCAGCGGTGAGGGCAAGGTGCCCTTTACCTATGGCCGCGCCGTGGAGAATGTGCCAATTGCGCTTGATTTGGCGGATGGTGACCAAATCATTATTGCCGATGATGGAATACTTGTAAAATCTGCGATAATCGCAAAGCCCGCTGACCTTTCCCCGGAAAATGTGCGCTATGGCAAAGAAATTGCCGGGGTGACGGGTGAATTTTTGGGCGATACCGAGGAAGTAACCGTTGATTTGGCTATGGCTGACGGTGACCAAGTGATTGAGCCCAGTGCAGAGGGCAAAGCGTTCTCGAAGGTTACCATTACAAAGCCCGCCGACCTTTCACCTGAGAATGTTCGCTCTGGCAAAAGCATCGGCGGTGTGGACGGCGAATTTATTGGCGACACCGAGGAATTAACTCTTGATCTCGACATGGCCACTGGCGACCAGGTAATCCTCCCCACCGCCGATGGCAAAGTTATCTCGCAGGTGACGGTTACAAAGCCGGCAGATTTAGTGCCGGGAAATATTGCGGAGGGCAAAGTAATCGGCGGAGTTGTTGGTACATTTGTTGGCGGTGGGGGCGGGAACGCAAGCAAAATTGATGCCCCGTATGTACTATATAAAGTGGCCACTGCTTACAGACTATGGTATTCATCGTCCAAGACGTATACTTTGTCAGTCTCAGCCTCGTTGCCCATAAGCGCCCGAATAATGAACGTTCTCACAAACGGCAGTCAATATAGTAATTCAACCTCATCATATGTGAATGGATATCCAGCCTTGTCGGCCTTGGGAAACAATCCGTACACCATTACGGAAAGCGGCAACAATAAAACGATAAAATACGACTATGCCACATACTTATCGGCCCGTTACTATTACAATTTGATAGCAATAATGCTTATAAGTTTTAGTGTTCCGGGAATCACAATCGAGGCAACCGAAAACGGAATTGTTTTTGAGTGCGATTCCACAGTCACTGCCTTGCCTGTTGCAAGTATCCCCAAACTTAATGAAATAATAACTGCGGACTTGAGTAAAAGCGTAATTACAACGTTGCCCGATACCGCGTTTTTGAAGGCTGTAACATTACAAAACGTTTATTTGCCCGATACTCTTAAAACAATTGGCGCTCAAGCGTTCCAAGGGTGTACTGCGTTAGCTCAGTTGACTATTCCGGAGAATGTGTCGACTATCGGCGCACAAGCCTTTATGTCCTGCGCAGAGCTGGCGGAAATTGCGCTACCTGAAGGCGTAATTTCTGTGGGAGCAAACGCATTTAATGCATGTGCTAAGTTGACAAGCATTGCGCTTTCGGAATCCCTTACTACCATAGGTGGTAGTGCATTTTATAGTTGCACGAGCTTGCCAGAAATAACCCTTCCGGACAGTGTTACCACAATGGGAAGTTATGCGTTTTCATACTGCTATGCGTTAAAAAATGTTGTTTTATCAAAAAACTTAACAAGTTTGCCAGATCGAACATTTAACGCCTGCACGGCATTAACAGAAATTGATATTACAAATGGCATTCCCACAATTGGAAACTACGTATTCAGCGGGTGCACAGCGTTGACAAGAGTTAGTATACCGGCCAGCGTTACCAGTATGGGGACATACGTATTCCAAAACCTAACGGCACTAACCGATGTTACTGTTGCTGAGGGGGCAACCAGCATCGGCACATATACGTTTTATGGCTGTACTAAGTTGGCAAATGTGAGTCTATCTAATTCGATAACCGCAATCGGAAACAACGTCTTTTATAATTGCAACAGTCTGGAAACCATCAATATTCCGTCTGCCTTAACCACTATCGGCACTTATGCTTTTTATCAGTGCCGAAAAATGCCGAGTATTTGTTTGCCAGATAGCGTTACCACCATCGGAGCCCAGGCATTTTATATGTGTTCAGGATTGACAGAAATAAATATACCGGGCGGCGTGATAACCATAAATTCATCCACATTTGCAGGTTGCAGCGCATTAAACAATGTAACACTAAATGAGGGCCTGACTACAATAAGCAGCAATGCATTCCAAAGTTGCACTTCATTGACGGAAATTATCATCCCTTCAACAGTGGCCACAATTGCGGGTTATGTGTTTTACGACTGCACCGCTTTGGAGACGGTGGATTTCAGCAATCACACAAGCGTACCAACGCTTAGTGGCACAAACGCATTTTATAACTGCTCAAGCGCACTGCAAATTAAAGTGCCGGCTGCGCTGTATGATACATGGATTGCAGCTACAAACTGGTCAACATACGCCAGCTACATTGTGGCAGTCTAAAAACCAAAAGAAAGCGAGGTATAAACCATGCCATTTACAAGCAACTACTCACAGTCAGTGCTGCTCAGTGTTATAAAGAGCACCACCGAAATCGGCTTGCTCAAAGGGCCCTCGGCATCCGCCGAAATTACAGCAGGAGAGTGTACGGGCTATACTCGGCAAGAGATAGGAACACTGAATACCGATATTTACGGCCAGATTGCCAATAAAGATATCATATTCATGTTTGAGTGCACCGGCGGCGCGGCCACGGCGACGCACTTTGGCCTTTTCAGCGGCTCCACCATGATTTTCTACGGTGCCCTTTCGACCCAACTGCCTATCTCTGACGGCTACGTCCCCCTTATCCGCGCAAGAAATCTTGTGATTGGGTTGGATAAGGAACAGTTGGACCCCTATGATTAAGGAGGCAACAATGGAGAAATATGTGGGACTTATCCGGGCGGACGGCTCCGAGCCCGGCCCCGGCAGCGGCTACGCCCGGGCGAGATGGAGCGAGGAAAACAAAACAGCTGTCTTCCCGGACAGCCTCGGCGAAGGCTGCGGCGCTATTTGCGCTGTGGCTTTTTTTGATGGCCCGGGAGGTGGAGCGGCGCTGGAAACCGCCGCCCTGCCCGCGCCGGTGAACGTGCACAGCGGAGTGACGCCCATCTACAAAGACGGGCGGCTGCTTCGCGGCGTCGCCGTGCGGGCCGAGGCCATATCGATACCGGCAAATTTTTGCGGCACTGCCGCAATGCAGAAAGGATGATGCAGAATGGCAATTAAAATCGGGCAGGCCAGCGCCGACGAAAACCGCCGGGCCAGCGGTGGCGCGGCAGGGGATCAGACGGGTGGGAGGTTTGCATACGGGAATGGTATTCCTCGCCCTGGGACGTAATACTGCGCCCCGTAAGTGATGAACTGGGCGATAAGCTGGCAAAGGCTATGGAGACCGCCTGCGCCAACAAGCACATCGGCTACGACCAACTCAGCCGCAACACCCTTTATCACTACGCCACGGCGCAGAATTTTGACCTTGCGGCAATTAAAGAAGACTGCGAGTGCGATTGCTCAAGCCTCATTCACGTCTGCGCCATTGCCGCCGGCGTGCCGCTGGGCTACAGCGTCAACGGCCACACCACATGGACCCTTGCGGGCGCTCTGACCGCAACGGGTCTTTTTGTTAGGCTCTCTGAGGAAAAATATCTGCGCTCTGACGCATGGCTGCGCCGGGGGGATATTCTGCTTAACACCGATAAGCACGTGGCTATGGCGCTTGAAAACGGCTCTCTGGGCGAAGTAACCCACACAGCCGCCCCTGCGCCGATGATGCTCAACACTCTGCTCCCCCTGCTGAAAGAGGGAATGGAAAGCGGCGCGGTTGAGTCAATGCAGCTGCTCCTTGAAGCCCACGATTATTATATCGGCCCCGACGGAGCGGACGGAGATTTTGGCCCCAATACGGGTAACGGCCTTGAGTCGTTCCAGAAAGACCACGGCCTGAAGCCAGACCGCGAATGCGGCCCCCTCACATGGGCAAAGCTGATAAACGGATAGGAGGGCAGAAAATGTGACAGAATGGGAAGTCGTCGGCGTGATCATCGCCCTTGTGGGGCTGATCGGCGTCATTGTAAAGGCCATTGTGCCGCTGACAAAGACCATAACGGAGCTGACTGTGGTGGTAAAGGACCTGCGGGCGGATTTGGACACACAACGTGCAAGCGCCCACAACAGCCATCAAAGGCTGTGGGACCACAACGAAAAACAGGACAAACAGCTCACAGACCACGAAAAGCGCATTTACGCACTGGAAGAACACGAATAATTATTTTTGAAAGGAAGTATAACTATGAACAAGACTCACATTATTGCATGGGGCAAGGCTGCGGGCGTCCGCGCCGTCAAGACCGTAGCTCAGACCGCAGTGGCCACCATCGGTACCAGCGCCGTCATGGGCGAGGTTAACTGGGTGATGGTCGGTTCCGCTTCTCTGCTGGCGGGCATTCTCTCCCTGCTCACCTCCGTGGCGGGCCTGCCCGAAGTTACCGAGTAAAACTCGGAGGGTCGGTGCTATGACACAGGCAAAGCCCCGACTTCCCGACGCTCTTTCCGGTCTTTCTCGCAGCGCGTGGGAAAGTCTTATCTACGAGGCAAATTTGGGACGTGAGGACGCCGAAGTCGCCCGGCGGTATTTTATCGACAGGGAATGTCAAATCGACATAGCGATTGATAAGGACACCGACAGAACGCAAATTTCCCGCAGGCTCGGACGGGCCCGCAGGAAAATAGAACAGCTCTATAACAAAAACATACCAAGCTGAAACCAATCCCCCGGAGCCGCCACGGCCCCGGGGGATTTTTTCGTTTATATGCACATTAGGCGCACATTTCACGCACGTTAGACGCACACATCGCCGCGGCCATTTTGAGATAATGGGCTCAGAAAGGACGTGATTTTATGGCTTATCCCTACGGCTATCCCGGCTATGGGGGATATACCCCCGGCCAGACTTATATGCCCCAGCAGCAGATGCAGCCCCAGCAGCTTCCCGCCGCTCAGATGGCCCAGGCATTTGCCTGTCGCCCCGTGACTTCCCGCGAGGAAGCTGTGGCGGCGCAGACGGACTATTTCTCCGCCGGTCTTGTAATGCCCGATCTGAGCCACGGCGTTATTTACCTCAAGCGCTTTAACCAGCAGACCGGAGCAAGCGACTTTTTTGAGTTCAAGCTGGCACAGCCCGAAGCAAAGCACGAAGTGCAGTATGTAACCGTGGCGGAGTTTGAGAAGTTCCAGAAAGAACTCTCCAGACGCTTCGGCGGGAAAATCGAAAAGGAGGTCATAGAGGACTATGAATAACATTATGCATATGATGGGCAGAATGCTCCGCGCTGGAATGCAGCCCTCGGCTGTGTTTAATAGGCTTATTCAGTCAAGCGACCCGCGTATTGCACAGGTGCAGCGGATGATTGAGGGCAAAAGCCCCGAGCAACTTTATCAGATGGTAAACAATATGTGCAAAGAGCGAGGAACAACGCCCGAGGAAGTGGCGCGACAGCTCGGATTTAACCGATTTTAACCGATAATTTAACCGATCTCTTTTCAGTTTTGCGGGTCTTGAGCAAAAACCGCTTTCCGACAAACACAACGGGAAGTGCGCAGCCCGATGTGAAATATAAAAATTTCATTATCTGAAAGGAGAAAAAACTATGGACGATGGATTTGCAACTGGCTTTCTCGCTGGTCAGGACTCTGGCGGCGGTGGCGGTCTTGGCGGCTTTGGCGATGGCTGGCTTGGCCTTATACTTTTCGCTATGATATT
>JAZNZM010000259.1:0-7342 GCA_045594965.1 Oscillospiraceae bacterium
TGCCGCCATGGGCCCTGTTGTGGCTCTCATCGGTCTTGAGCTTGCCTCCAACACCGTCAAGGGCGGAGCCATAGGCGCGGACCTTATGACGGTGAACCCCGCCGGCGGACTTATGATAAGCCCCACTATGGAGAGCGGAGATATCATTGTCTTTGCCGTAACTCTTGGAGTGGCTGTATTCGGCAGCGTGCTTTTCAGGAAATTCTTTTCCGTTATCCCACTGCTCATAGCAATGGTGTGCGGCTACATTACCGCCTGCATATGCGGAATAGTGGATTTCAGCCCTCTGCAGGGAGTGAGACTTTTCTCTATACCCGACTTCCAGCTGGCAAAGTTTGACCTTCAGGCCATTCTTACCATCTGCCCTGTGCTTTTGGTTATCACCGCCGAGCACATCGGTCACCAGATAGTAACCGGAAAAATAGTTGACCGCGACCTTCTCAAAAATCCCGGTCTCCACCGCTCTCTCCTGGGCGATAACCTTTCTACTGCCCTCTCCGGACTTGTGGGAGGCGTTCCTACCACCACTTATGGAGAGAACATCGGTGTTATGGCTGTAACCGGTGTTTACTCCGTTCAGGTAATCGGCGGCGCGGCAGTCTTCTCCATTTTGATGGCCTTTATCGGCCCTCTCTCCGCCTTTATTGCCACCATTCCCGGAGACGTTATCGGCGGCATCACCTTCCTGCTCTACGGTATGATCGGCGCATCCGGTCTCCGCATTCTTGTTGACAAGAAAGTTGACTACAGCAAGAATAAGAATCTTATCCTTACTTCCGTTGTTTTTGTTGCCGGCCTCAGCGGCCTTACCATTACAATCGGCAGCATCTCCCTTTCCGGCATGACCCTCGCAGCTATCACTGCTATTGTTATCAGCCTCATTTTCCATGTGCTTGATAAGGCAAAGCTGATGAATGACTGATTTATAAACCCATTTTTTCACGGAGGATACGCTATGAAGACAAGAAAAGCATTATCAGTTTTTCTCTGCATTATTATGCTCTTTTCCCTCGTTCCAATGGCAGCTTTCGCGGCAGACGGCACAAGTCTGCAGTTCCGTCATGGCTTCTGGAACGATGAGCTGGGAAAAAACGAGCCCAGCGAAGAGCGCTACAGCGAGATGGTGAAGGACTATCCCCACAGCGGAGAATATTTTTTCTATCTTGTGGACTCTCAGGGGAATGAAACTCCTGTCAATGCCGATGAACTCGTATTCGAAGGAGTGGTCCACCCGGAGCGCTATGAGGGACTTGATGAAAATGAAGTTCGCATCTGGCCTGACACCACCGGTGAGTTTACCGTCAGCTATGGCGGCTACAGTCTCAGCGGTGAGGTTGTTCTGCCCCGCTCCGGCTTCTATACCCAGCCCATAGCGGATGTTGAATACTTCATCGATATGGACAGAGAGGGCTTTGTTGTAACAGAGGATAATAATGTCCTTTATTTTGTCCTCACCAAGGGACGTGTTATCAATAAGTTTGAGCCCGAAGGTGAGTTTGCAGATTTTGTTGATCACAAGATATCCGATGACGGTACATACGTAACATTGACCGTTAAAACACTCCCGGAGGATATGGACTCCTGGGGAGAACGTTATTCCTTCAGGTATTCCTATACTGTTTCCCTTCCGGATGAGTCCGGTGGCGGAGGCAGCAAATCCGTGAGACTTATCAACGGCTTCCCCCATATTATGGGTCACTATACCTCCTGGAAGGAAGGCGGAGTTCATGTGCCTTCCGAGGAAACCATAACGAAAGCGGAAATTCAGTATTCTATCGGTGAGCTCCTTTATTTCTCCTTCGGAAATAAAGATGATTATGTACTGCTTGGCCCTGATGACGTGAAAGTGGCTGACAGCAGTGTAGTGGAGCTCATCTGGGAGGGCCAGGGCGGAGCCTGTTACCTTCAGACCCTGAGCCTGGGTGAAACAGAGATACTCTATACCCATACTGACGGAAAAACCTATTCCATGCCCCTTATAGTAAATCTGCCCTATATAGGCTCTTACAGTGAGCCTGTAAGAAGCGCGGAAACCATTATTGACAGCTACAGATATAACGGAAGTGAGGGCAGCTTCTATATTATCCCCGATGAGGGCCGTACCATAAAGAATGCCACCCTTGTGGACGATTACTACGCATGGCCCGAGGGCAGCAGCGTTACCGTGGCTCCCGACGGAAGCTACGCCAAGGTCACACTTAAAGGCGAATTTGAAGACAGCGCCATTCAGGTCCCTGTTGTCCTTGAGGTCGAATACTCATGGGGAGATACCCAGGAGGAACAGTATTGGTGCAGCATCACCAATGCCAAGCCCGGAATGCTGGTGCGGTATCAGATGGCGGACGGGGACGGCAATATCTGTCCCGATCCCGACTATTTCGAGCGTGATATTTATGCAAGCCTTGGCTGGGGCGAGCTGTTCATCTGCTTTACTGACGGAAATGAAGAAATGCTGCTGACTGCTTCTCAGCTCACCAACAGCAACGGGGATATCCTTGCTGTCAGTGACGCGGATCACGGCGCCATCAGATTTGACTTCCTCCACCGCGGCGATGCTGAGCTTAGCTATACCCACTCTGACGGCAAGACCTACTCTCTGCCCGTTAGCATTGACTATCCTATAGTTGGTATTTTCACGGAAAACGAGAGAAGCGAGGAAGCCCATGTCGTTGAGTACGTCATGGAGGAAGGAGATAATACGCTCTATCTCATTCCTGAGGACGGTTATGAGATAGTTGATGTGGAAACCGGTGACCTTCCTGAAGGAACCACCGTGGAGATCACGGAAAACGGAGCAATTATTAATATTGCCCCCTTCGTGGGTGAAAAGAAGTATTTCCACTTTGCGGCGTCGGTCAATACACCCTACAGTGAGAACGTTGCGGCATGGGATATTTATCTTCCCATAACGGGCCTTGAGGAGGGGGGATGCGCCCTTGGCCATAGCTGGGATGATGGCAAGATCACAGCTGAGCCCAGTGAGACCGAGGAGGGCGAAAAGACCTATACCTGCACTGTCTGCGGCGAGATCAAGATAGAGAAGCTTCCTGTAAAGGAGCATGAATGTGAGTATATGCCCGGTAATGTTATAGAGCCTACCTGCACCGAGGAGGGCTATACTGTTTATAGCTGCACCTGCGGTGACAGCTATGTGGATGACCGCACCCCCGCTCTCGGCCATGACTGGGATGAGGGTGAGGTAACAAAGGAGCCCAGCGAGACCGAAGAGGGCGAAAAGATCTTTAACTGCTCTCGCTGCGACGAGACCAGAACCGAAGCCATAGACAAGCTTGAACCCGGTATAAGCGGATCTTATGATAATATCAGCTGGACATTCAGAGATGGCGTTCTTACCGTAAGCGGTGAGGGAGATGCATCGGGATTCTTTGACGGAGAAGCTCCCTGGATCAAGCGCGGCCTTGCAAAAGATGTTGAAAAGGCTGTCGTCAAAGAGGGAATCACCTGCATAGGACAGAAGTACTTCAAGGATCTTGAAAACCTTGAATCCGTTTCTCTTCCCGCAACTCTTACTGAAATCGGCAGCGAGGCATTCAGAAATTGCGAAAGTTTGACGGAGATAAACCTCCCTGATAGCCTTACCACTATGGGACAGAGCGCATTTGATGGCTGCGCCTCTCTCAAGACCATAACAATTCCCGGAAGCCTTAAGAATCTGCCCGATTTCAGCTTCTTTGACTGCACAGCACTTGAGACTGTTGTTTTCAATGATGGCACCGAAAAAATCGGATCTCAGGCATTCCGCAATAACGCATCTCTGAAGACCATACATCTTCCCGCAAGCTTCAAGGGAATAAACATTACCTCCAGCAGCCTAAGCGGACATTCCTTCTATGCCTGCGACAGTATATGTGATATTTATTTTGCCGGCAGTCCTTCCCAGTGGGATAAGCTGGAGCTTGATGCTGATACTCTGTCTCGTTTTGAAAAGGCAAAGATTCATTTCGGCGCAGAGGACACGGATCCCGATCCTGATCCCGATCCCGATCCCAAGCCCAAGCCTGAGGATAATCCCTTTACCGATGTTGCAGAGCAGGATTTCTTCTTTGCCCCCGTTCAGTGGGCTGTGAGCAAGGGCGTTACCAACGGCCTTTCTGCCACTTCCTTCGGACCGAAAGCTGACTGCACCCGTGCGCAGGTGGTAACCTTCCTGTGGCGCGCTGCCGGAGAGCCTGCTCCCGAGAGCAATGAAAATCCCTTCACAGACATTTCCGAGGGACAGTATTACTATGATGCTGTTCTGTGGGCAGTGGAGCAGGGGATTACTACCGGACTGTCTGCCACTACCTTTGGACCAAATGCCGCATGCAACCGCGCACAGGTAGTAACCTTCCTGTGGCGTGCAGCCGGAAAGCCTGTTCCCAGGAGCGGAGATAATCCCTTCGGTGATGTGATTATCGGTCAGTATTACTACGATGCGGTGCTGTGGGCTGTTGAAAACGAAATAACCACCGGTCTTTCTGCCACCAGCTTTGGCCCCGGCTCTGTCTGCAACCGCAGCCAGATAGTCACCTTCCTGTACCGCCATTTTGAGTAATTCAAACGCTATTAAGTATAAAAATAATAAACATCACCTCTGCTCATGTTTTGAGCAGGGGTGATGTTTTTTGTCGGTATTTAAATCCGGAGTAAAAACAAAATGTTATTCTGCACCCTCATACCATATAAGCCATGCTTGCCCCTGGCTCCAATTCGGTGCTAAAATAGAGATAATAAACGATTTGGAGATGATATGTATGCAGCTGCTTTGGATTCCGGCAGCAATTGCGGCGTTTCTTGTTCTGGCGGTACTGCTTATTTCTTATGTTTGTTACCTCATGGCTTTTTATTCTCCCAAGCGCAGTGATGCGCCGGACGATGCAATAGAAATTCCTGATGGTGAGATATACGATGAATTTCGTGAAAGAATGGAAAACTGGGTCAGAGAGGTGAGGGCTATGCCCCATGAGGATGTGCAAATCACTTCCTTTGACGGTCTGACCTTAAAAGGGAAATACTACGAATATGCTCCCGGAGCGCCAATAGAGCTTATGTTCCACGGTTACAGGGGAACTGCTGAACGGGATATGTCAGGGGGAGTCCGTCGCTGCTTCAAGCTGGGAATAAGCGCTCTCGTGGTGGAACAGCGTGCCAGCGGTCATAGCGGCGGAAATGTGATTTCCTTCGGTATCAATGAGCATAAGGACTGTCTTGCGTGGATAGATTTTATGCTGCGCCGCTTCGGAAGTGATGTGAAAATTATACTGACGGGCATTTCCATGGGAGCCTCAACTGTAATGATGGTGTCCGACAAGGAACTGCCGCCAAATGTTATCGGCATTCTGGCCGACTGCGGCTATAGCTCTGCAAAAGAAATAATCAAAACTGTAATTCGCAGGATGGGGCTGCCTGCGGACATTGCCTATCCATTTGTGAAGCTTGGCGCGAGGCTTTACGGGCACTTTGACCTTGAAGAATGCACGCCCCTTGAGGCTTTGAAAAACAGCAAGGTGCCTGTTATTTTCATCCATGGAGAGTGCGATGATTTTGTACCCTGCGAAATGAGCAGAAAAAATTATGAGGCATGTGCAGGAAAGAAAATGCTTGTGACCATTCCCAATGCCGGTCACGGTCTGGCATACCCCCGGGAGCCGGAAACTTATCTGAATGCTCTGAGAGATTTTTTTTGCCACGAGGCATCTTATGAAGGCTGAAGCGGTGTCAGAGTATATGAAAAAGTGAGTGCTGCCATATGCCGTGCTCACTTTTTTTCAATACTGCACTTTGAGCTTATGTCCGGTATTTAAATTTTCTTCAGAAAATGGTAAAATAAGAAAAAACGAAAGGAAATAAGCGCATATGGCAAATTGGATTATCCTGATTATTCTAAGCCTCGTTTATATTGCTCTGCTTGTTTTCTGTTTTGCGGAATACTTCCGAAGAGGGAATATCAGTTCAAAAGCTGTTTGCTTGCCGAAATTTTTGTTTTGGCTTGGCATTGCTGCAGGCATCATATTTCTTGTTTTTGCCTGGATTTCAGCCCGTCAGGACGGCAGTGTCGGGCTGACTGTTTGCTTTGGCCTTTTTGCTTTGCTTGGAATGTCCCTGCTTCTCGGATGGAAAAACTGTTATATCAGCTATGATCAAAGGGGCATGGTGCGCAGTAATCTTCTGGGCATAAAACGCAGTTTTACATATGATCAGGTTACAGGGCTTTGCATCAATAAGCGCAACCCCATGGAAAGCGCTGTTTATGTAAGTGGAAGAAAAATATCTTTTAATATGCTCTCCTCAAACGCTGCGGATTTTATGCATATGCTTTACGCAGGGTATAAGAGGACTCACGGTAATATGAGTATACCGAAGCTGAGCGGACTAAAGAAAGAAAAGGGAGGATTCAGCGCTCACGTATATAATCCGGGGGAGTATCTGGCTATATTTATTATGATGCTCCTTTTTATCGTGGGATTAGGCACATGGATTACCGTCGATTCACTGATTCCCATTGATGAAAATGACGGAGAGAGCTTTGTCTTATCTTTCTCTTCCTACGCTATTGAAGACGGGGATATTGATTTGTTTTCTCCGCAGATGCCTGAAGCTTTTGTTATTCTCGACTATGAGGAATACCTGCGAAGAACGAACGATCTGCTGGAAAAGTGTGACGGAGAAACGAGTTTTTCTGTATGTGCGGAGCGTATTGAACCGGATGACAGCGAGGCATACTATGAGGTGTATGCTCTGTCCTCCGGTGAAGAAATCTACCGCACATTTGAAGATTCAACCGCATACAACAGGGAATTTCTCCCCGTTGCCATAGGAATCTTTGGCGTGCTATTGCTTGTTGTTCTGGCCTTTTCGGCCTTTATCTACATGGTGGGAAGCAATCCGCGGAAGTTTCCCAAATGGGTGGTATACGGCTGTTTCCAAAAGGACGCCATTGACTTTTAAGAGATTAAGCTTTGCAGCATAAACCCGGCGAATATATTAAATCCCCAATGAATCGCTGATTCATTGGGGATTTTTGGTGCGGGTATGGGGACTTGAACCCCAACGCCGGAGGCACAGGAACCTAAATCCTGCATGTCTGCCAATTCCATCATACCCGCATATTAATTAAAGCTCAGTTATCATAACAAACAAAGGCCAGTTTGTCAAACTCAATGAACAAAAATCCGTTGACATTTACCGCGTTAAAGCGTAAAATCGACAGCATGATTATTATCCAAGGAAGTAGAGAAAAATGCTTGCTGTATTTGTCAACATGGCAACTGTTCTTCTGGGCAGCGCCATCGGAATACTGTTCCGCAATAAAATTAAAGAGAGCATAGTGGCCACGGTCATA
>JAZNZM010000260.1:0-3693 GCA_045594965.1 Oscillospiraceae bacterium
AGAGAAATTGTTGTGCGGATAACATCCTCAAAATCTTCGCCTTCGAGAAAGGCGGTAATCGCCTCGGGGACACTCTCCTGACAGGACTCTACATGATAATATCCGGGGCGGATCTCATTGCAGCTGCGGCTCAGATCATAGCCAAATTCTTCCTCTATGTAGCTCTTGATCTCCCCTTTGCTGTGTCCCGTTCTTGCAAGGAAAATGGCTGCAGCGACGGACTCGGCCCCCTTGATCCCCTCGGGATGATTGTGGGTCACCTCGGCAGATAGGCGTGCCATTGTCCGCACGGTGTCCATATCATTATAGAGCCATGCAATGGACGAAACACGCATGGCGCTGCCGTTGCCCCAGCTGTAATAGGGCTGGGGCTCCTCAGCTTCAAGCCAATCCGAAAATCTCAGCCCGTATCCTGCATTGGGATATCGGTGTCCCCATTTCTGCATGGACTCAATGAGCCGTTGGCGGATAATCCCCCCATCATCGGGCGCATCCATAAAAGCTTCCGCCACGGCAATGGTCATAACGGTATCGTCTGTGAACTGTGAATTCTTTGAAAAAAGGGGGAAATCCTTGGTCTTGTCGCCCATGTCAAATTCATAGGGGCTGCCAATGATGTCGCCTAAAATTGCTCCGTACATACATACTCCTTAACGAAAGAATAGAGAAACTAAGGATAAAACTAAAACTACAGCAATGATTGCAGTCAGGCAGCCGCTATTACTGCTGCTGCCCTTGCCGCCGCCTGAGGGCTTGTTCTCGTCCTCGCAGCACATTTTGTAGGCGATGTAATCATCAAAGAAATCCCTGTCGGACATCATTTACCTCTTTTCTTATAATCCTCGTCTACCTTGCGTTTCCACTCTGCGCCCATAGGACGGCAGGCACGCACGTTGCACACCGCCTCGCTCATCGCGTCATAAATGACGGCGGTACCCTTGCGGTCCGCGTGGTAGTTGGCGGCACGGTCCTCCGAGATACCAAAGCGGGCGGCTTCTTTGGCTGCATCAATGTTAGCGCCCAGAAACAGGAATTCCCAACCGTACTTCTCCTTTTCGTGTTCTATCATCCTGCGAACCCGCTCATAACTGTACTCGCGGCTGGCATTCTCCATGCCGTCGGTCGTAATGACAAATACAGTCTTTTCGGGACGGTCCTCCTCACGGGCATACTTGTGTACGTTGGCGATGTGGTGAATGGATCTGCCCACAGCGTCCAACAGGGCGGTGCAGCCACGGACGTAGTATTCGTTGCGTGTCAGGGGACGGACTTTGCCTATGTCCACCCTGTCGTGGATAACTTCAGTGTGGTTGTCGAACAAAACGGTGGAAACGAAAGCCTCGCCCTCTTCACCCATCTGCTTGCGTATCATGGCATTGAAGCCACCGATGGTGTCTTCCTCCAGACCTGCCATGGAACCGCTGCGGTCCAGGATAAATACGATTTCAGTAAGATTCTTTTTCATAATAAAACCTCCTTCGTTTGATTACGCCTTGATTATAGCGAACACGAAGGAGGTTTTGGTCGCTTAGCAGGCGACATTTTCAAGTTATTTTTTCGGGAGCCACGGCTCTGTAAAAAGCCGTCAGTCGCTCTCTATCAATCGCATTTGCCACTTCGCACAGCTTTGATATCAAGTGCAGATGTTCCTCGACAGCGCTTATCTGCTCCTCAAAAGGTACTTGCCAGTCCAGGCACTTCTGAGTAACGAGTCGCAAAACCGCAGACTTCCCGGCCTTGTGTATGCCAAACTGAGGCTCATACCGGTCTCCCAGCATCTCCTTCAGCAAGGCTTTCAGCTCTTCACGGTGCTCCGCAAGTCCGCTGAAGGTCAGGTCTATATAACTGTAGTCCACGCCTTTCATTTTCATCTTGTGATGAATGTAAACCGCCTTCATGTCAAGGCTCGTTTCGTATTCCGGCCAAGCACCGCTTTTGCTTTTTTCTTTTACGTTGGATTTTAGTCCAATGTCGGGATAGTTTGTGTGCATATACCGAACGTAACTGTCCCAGAAAGAAGTGGATACCTCATCGACAATTTTAGAGTAAGGCTTATGCCCCTGCTCAATAGCTTTGGTAAGCTGATGATACTTCAGTTCACTGCGCGCATCTGCGCGAGCGGAAAAAAGTTCCCGGCATTCCTCATATGTAACTTTTCGCGGATACTTTTCTGCGCTGTCATTGCCTTTAATATATCCTGCAGGAGCAATCAGAAAAACATAAAATGCATCGTAAATCCTTTTCTGAACGCCCTCGCCTCCGCGTTTCACATATCGCTCATACTGTCTGGGCTGTGCAACGGCATTGATTTTGTCTTCTATGAGAAAAGCGACTTTGTGCCCCTTGCTCTCAAAAATAATGGTCAGATCCGATTCGCCAGTTCCATCAACGTAAGACACTTCTGCCGAAATAATCTCGTAGTCAGCAAGATCGATGTCCCGGACTTTCTGAATAAACAAGTTGCAAAAGTCCTTATTGACCGCGAACTCCTCCAGAAAAAGCAGATCCATATCGCGTTCTGAAACGCCATTAAAACGAAAATTCATGCACTCACCTCTCTCACGGCAACTACAAGATTATTTCAAAACATAGCTCCCCCATTCAGCTTCCCTGAAGCCCACCAGCACAAAATTATCACCGATAAGCAGAGGGCGCTTTACCAGCATTCCGTCTGTTGCAAGAAGGGCGAGCATCTCGTCATCACTCATAGTTGGCAGTTTATTTTTCAGTTCCATGGACTTATACAGCAATCCACTGGTATTGAAAAACTTCCTCAGAGGCAGACCGCTCAGCTTGTACCACTCTCCCAGTTCATCGAGACTCGGGTTCTCGGTCTTGATATCCCGGAATTCGTATTCAATATTGTTGTCGTCCAGCCACTTGCGTGCCTTTTGGCAGGTGGTGCACTTTGGGTAGCAAATGAATTTCAGCATTTGTTCACGCTCCTAACAGGCTCTGATCCCGGTCAAAGAGGACCATGTTAATCTCGTTTATATTATACCGCTTCTGCTTGATGAAAAACTCGATGATGACATCGAACATACTGCTGTGGGTCAGCGCAAAGCCGGCACGACCTATAAGGTCCTTTGTCTCATCCAAATCCAGTTCCAGCGCAATGGCAAAGGCAAGAGCCGTTGGCTTGGAGGGCTTGTAGTGGGGGTTATTGCGGATTTTGGAGAAGAGCTTGCGGTCCACATTGGCTTTCTTATAAATTTCAGAATCCTTTTTGCCGCTGCGGTCAATGAGCTTCAGCAGAGTTTCGGAGAAACCGGCATCCAGTTCACCGAGCCAGTCGTCCAAACTGTCCTTGGCTGCTTCGCAGGCTTTGGGTGCCGGTATAGCCATAGGTGCGGCTGCTGTGTAACCAGCCGCATCTTCGAAGGCTATGCTCTCCACCCGCTCAAGCTGCTCAATTCTGCGAAGGCGTTCCCTATAGGAATCGCGGTGGGCATCCACATAGTTGTCGTCTATGTACTCGGCGATATCCGAAAACAGCTTGCCGCTTATTTGGTAAGCACTGCGGTCAAAAATGACGATATACACCGTCATATCATTTTCCATCAGGAACTCGCCAATGGTGTCCACGGCCACGCGGAGGGCCTGATCCTTGGGGTAGCCAAAGACGCCGGAGGATATCAGGGGAAAGGCCACGGTTTCGCACTTATGCTCCCTCGCCAGCGCAAGGCTGCGGCG
>JAZNZM010000261.1:0-4019 GCA_045594965.1 Oscillospiraceae bacterium
AGAGGGCTGCAAATACCATGAAGAGGAAGAACAAAGTGCCCCAGAAGCGGCCGCCTTCCATGTTCACAAACACGGTGGCCATGGTGTCGAAAAGGAGGCCGGGGCCGGCGCCGACTTCCATATTGTAGGTGAAGCAGGCAGGGAAAATAATAAGACCGGCGCAGATTGCAACGAAGGTATCCAGCAGAACGATATTAACGCTCTCACCCAGAAGGGAGCGCTTCTTGTCAAGATAGCTGCCGAAAATGGCCATGGAGCCAATGCCCAGAGACAATGTGAAGAAGGCCTGATTCATGGCGGCAACAACGGTGGTGCCGCTTATTTTGCTCAGGTCAGGGAGGAGGTAGAACTTAAGGCCCTCTCTTGCACCGTCCATGGTGAAGGAGCGGATGGCCAGAACTATCATAAGAGCGAAGAGAGCACCCATGATATACTTGGTAACGCGCTCAAGACCGCCCTGCAGATTGAAGGACAGTACAACAAAGCCGATAACAACGGCGATGGCGAGGAAGCCCACATTGACACCGGGATTGGTGATCATGCCCACGAAGCCCAGACCCACATGCTGGCCCACGAGGAACTTCCAGAAGTAGTAGATCATCCAGCCGGTGACAACGGTGTAGAAAGCCATGAGGCAGATGTTGCCAAGCAGGCTGAGATAGCCCACGAAGCCCCATTTGCCCTTGGGACCCTGCAGCTTCTGATACATACGGACAGGGCTGGCCTGAGAGGCACGACCCACTGCGAATTCCATGGTCATAACGGGCAGACCCAGAAGGATAAGGCAGATGATGTAGATGAGAACAAATCCACCGCCGCCGTTCTGTCCGGTAAGCCAGGGGAACTTCCAAACGTTGCCGCAGCCAATGGCGCAGCCGGCGCTCAGAAAGATAAAGCCTATACGGCTTCCCAGTCTTTCTCTTTTCATTTCAATCTCTCCTAATAATGTTTTAAAGCGCTAATAAATCGCTAAGGATTTTCATATTATAGCCTCTTTTAATGGAAATGTCCATATAAATCGGTGTCATTTTCTTGGCAATCTTATTTTCGTGAATATCGCTCAACTTTAGTGATTTAAAATCATGGAAAATGCTTGAACGCGAGTATATACAGGCCCGCAATGCAGCCCTTGCTTGCGCTTTTGCCGGCCCTATGCTAAAATATGAAAAACTTACTTAGCAAAAGGGGACTGCCTCCATGAAAAATATATTCTCTTGCGCCGATATACTTCTGCCAAAGGCTCAGAATATGGAGCTTTGGAGCGTCGTGGCCTGCGACCAGTTTTCTTCCCAGCCGGAGTATTGGGACACCCTTGATGCCCTTGTGGGTGAAGCCCCCAGCACTCTGCGTCTGATGCTGCCCGAGGCCTATCTGGAAAGTCGGGATCAGTTTGCCGAGGCAGAAAAAATAAATGCCCTTATGGAGAAATATCTCTCCGAGGATGTGTTTGAGGTTTTGCCCCAAAGCTACATATATGTGGAGCGCACACTTGCTGACGGCAGGCTCCGCCGTGGACTTATGGGCGTTCTGGATCTTGACGAATATGACTACAGCGCAGATTCCGCTTCTCCCATCCGTGCCACCGAGGGCACAGTGGTGGACCGACTGCCGCCCAGAGTCAGGGTGCGGCGCGGCGCGGCTCTTGAGATGCCCCACATCATGGTCTTTATTGACGATGAGGCGGACAGTGTGCTGGGGCTGCTGAGAAAAAAAAGAGAGAGCCTTGAAAAGCTTTATGATTTCCCCCTGAACGCAGGAGGAGGACATATACGGGGCTATGCCGTGAAAGGTGAAGGTGCCGGGTCGCTTGAAAAGGCCATAGACGCTTTGGGCGATGAAGGCGCCCTTCGCGCACGCTACGGCAATGCCGCCCCGGTCATTTTCGCCATGGGTGACGGCAACCATTCCCTTGCCACAGCCAAAAAGTGCTGGGAGGAGATAAAGCCCATTCTCAGCGAAGAAGAAAGGGAGACACATCCTGCCAGATACAGCCTCGTGGAGCTTGTGAATATCCATGATGAGGCGATTTCCTTTGAGCCAATACATAAGGTTGTCTTTGAGACTGAGCCTTCGGAGTTTGTCGCCCACTGTGAAAAATGGTGGGCAGAGCACAGCCGTGAGGGCAGCAACAGCCACAGCATCCGTCTTGTGGTGGGGGAGGAAGAAAGGGAGCTTTCCGTAAGCGGTCTTACCATAGGTCAGCTTATTGGCTGCGCCGAGGAATTTTGCCAGAGCTATATGGCCTCCCACGGAGGCAGGATAGACTATATCCATAATGACGATACCGCAATTGCCATGGGCAGGAGTGAGGGCTGCGCCGCCCTGCTGCTGCCGCCCATGGAAAAAGGTGAGCTTTTCCCCTCCATAATTCAAAGCGGCCCCTTCCCAAAGAAGAGCTTTTCCATAGGACATGCGGAGGACAAGCGCTATTATCTTGAGTGCAGAAAGATAAAGTGAGGTGGAGCAGGATGCTTTTGGGAATGCCGACACTGATAGAGACGCCGAGAGCGTCGGATGCAGCGGCACTTTGTTCCCGGCTTGGGCTGGATTTTCTCGAACTTAATATGAATATGCCCCAATACCAGCCGGGCGGGACGGATACGGAGCAGCTCAGGGAATTGGCCGGGGAATATGGGATATTTTATACGGTGCATCTGGATGAAAACCTCGATGTGAGTGACTTCAATCCCTATGTTGCCGAAGCATGGCTCCGTACAGTGAAGGATACCATTGCCTTTGCAGGGGAAATAAAAGCTCCGATAATAAATATGCACTTGTCTACCGGGGTGTATTTCACCATGCCCCACAAAAAAGTGTACCTTTACGATGTGTATAAGGAGCATTATCTGAGGAGCATGGAGACTTTTCGCCGGCTCTGCGAGGCTGAGGTATCAGGAAATATAAAAATCTGCATCGAAAATTGTGACGGGTTTATGGACTTTCAAAAGGAGGCTCTTGATCTTTTGCTGAGCTCTCCGGACTTTGGTCTTACCTACGATGTTGGCCATAACCATGGCTGCGGAGGTCGGGATGAGGCCTATATCATCGAAAAAAAAGAACAGCTTTGCCATATGCATCTTCATGACGCTTTGGGCGGAAAAAACCACCTGACCCTCGGCACCGGGGAACTGGAGCTTGAGAGATATATGAATCTGGCCGCCGGGCAAGGCTGCCGTGTCGTTCTGGAGACCAAAACCGCGGAGGCTTTGACCGAGTCCGTCAGCTGGCTGAGAGAACGGGGATATATGGAAAACCGATGATAAAAAAGCTCTTTTTACAGAGGTTTATGGCGGCTTTTGGTGATAAAAAGGCGAATAACTGTATAGGAATATGTATTTTCACCCGTTGACAAATTACTGCAAAGCTTATATAATCCATTTGTTGAACGCAAGGAAGCGCAGAAGTAAGCCTCTTTTTGCCTGCACAGAGAGACCCCGTTTTCGGTGGAAGGGGGAGAGGGAAAAGGCCGAATACAGCGTGGAGCGGCACACCGAAAGCGTATGCAAGTAGGCTGTGACGGGTGCGCCCGATAAAGCGCAGGAGTTTTGAAAGAAACTCCCTGAGGGGAGAATGGCGACATTCTTCCGAACCAGAGGTGGTAACACGTTTATTGACGTCCTCTGTCCGAAAATTTGGGGCAGAGGTCCTTTTGTTTTTTGCAGGTCGGGGGACTTGCTGCCGCCGAAAAACGGAACGCCGAATTACGCGGACCGTCCGGGAGGCCGGTCCCTACAATGTGCGCTTCAGGTTTTCTGCCTTCATCGTAGGGCGCGTCGCCCCGGCGCGCCAAAATGCGGGCCGATGTGGGCATCGGCCCCTACGGAATACGAATAAGGTTAAATCCATTATCTGTAGGGGTCGGCGTCCCCGACGACCCCCGGGCGATTCGTGAATCGCCCCTACGGAATACAAATAACGTTAATTCACAAACCCGTAGGGTGGCCGCTTGCTGCCGCCAAAAAAAGGAGGACTACTATGGACACTGTAAAAATCAGATATATCGGCCATGCCTGCTTCGC
>JAZNZM010000262.1:0-6117 GCA_045594965.1 Oscillospiraceae bacterium
CCTTGCTAAGGGCTATTGGGGCGCAAAGTCCAAGCACTATAAGATGGCTAACCAGGCCATGATGAAGTCCGGCCGTTACGCATACGTTGGCCGCAAGCTGAAGAAGAGAGACTTCCGTCAGCTGTGGATCACCCGTATCAGTGCTGCCACCAAGGCAAACGGCATGAACTACTCCACCTTCATGCACGGCCTCAAGCTCGCCGGTATCGACATGAACCGCAAGATGCTCTCCGAGACCGCTATCCATGATCCCGCTGCTTTCACCGCTCTCTGCGAGAAGGCAAAGGCTGCTCTTTAATCTAATAGAGTAATACAAAAGACAGAGGAATTTTCCTCTGTCTTTTTTTACTGATGAAGAAATAATCAGACAGGGTGAGTTGCACTCTGTCTGATTGTAATCATGCATTAAGATGTGCTGCGGCAAGCTCCAGCAGTCTGTCTTTTTTGTTTTCTTTGGGATACTCAATAACATACATAAGAAGCTTTTCAAGCTCATTACCGAGGGCCTTGCCTTCCCAGCCGATCTCCTTAAGGTCATTGCCGTTTATAGCGAGACTCTTTGTGGACCAGCATTCGCCGCTTTCTATGATTTCCCGAAGAACGGGGCCAAAGTCATAGTTATCAAGAGCCTTTGCAACAAGTGTTGCATTAACGCAAGTATCCTGTCCGTGGGCGGCAAGCAGATGCTTCCATGCTTTCATATCGTTGGGAAGTCCATCTCGCAGGATGCTGCATACCGCGTCCGCCATTTTTATGGAGTGACGGTCGAAATGAAGGTCTTCAAGAAACTTCTTTGCAGAGCTGATAACATTATCCTTTTCAAGAGCATAGCACATTGCGCAGAGACGGCTGTAGCCCTCCACAGGCAGTTCACTGAGTTCCTCAAGATCGGGACACTGACTTCCGATACCAAAGGATGACATGAGACCGCTTTCAAATACGCAGGTAATCATGTATGTGTTTGAGCACAGCAGGAATTTCTGCAGCTCATCTTTGATGCGTTCTGCGGACAAAAACGCAGCCAGATGGGCTTTTTCGTATATGGCGGAAAAAGTATTCGGATGTATGGAGAAACCTAATCTCGCGGCAATTCTGAGACCACGGAACATTCTCAGAGCATCTTCTTCGAATCTGCTGCGGGCTGTACCGACAGCGCGGATCAGACGGTTATTCAGGTCCCGCTGGCCGTTGAAGGGGTCTATCAGTTCGCCGGACAGTGAATAAGCAATCGCGTTGATTGTGAAGTCGCGTCTGGACAGATCTTCAGGAAGACTTGAAGCATAGCCTATGGAATCAGGACGACGGTTATCTGTATAAACTCCATCGGTACGGAAGGTGGTAACCTCAACTATATAGTCCTTGCTTTTCACGGACACTGTTCCATATTGCAGACCGGTTGGGATAGCATTGTCTCCGAAAACTGCCATGGTAGACTCTGGGGCAGCGGATGTGGTGACATCCCAGTCATGCGGATCAAGGCCAAGAAGACAGTCGCGGACACAGCCACCAACAGCGTAGGCCTCATAGCCTGCGTTTTCAAGACGCCTGATAACATCTGCAACTGCCTCGGGAACATTTATTATACTCATGGATCAAAACCTCTCTTTCTGAGAGTTTGTCAGATAATACTTGTTTTTTTGAATGAACAACAGTATAATATCTTTTTGTAGAAATTACAACTCCAATTTGGGAGTTTTCAGGAGATTATAATGACTTCTTTTGATAATTATCTTGCACCCGGTAAGCGTGGCCACCTGATAGGCGTGGGAGGCGTCAGCATGTCACCTCTGGCAGAGGTACTTGCAGGTATGGGCCTTTTTATAAATGGCAGCGATATGAGCGAGGGCGTCAATGTTCAGTCTCTTCGTGAGAAGGGCATCAATGTTGTCATTGGCCACAGTGAGGAGAACATCAGCCCTGATCTGGATTTTGTTGTCCGCACCGCTGCTGTTCATGATGATAATCCCGAAATAGTTGCGGCTCATAGATTGGGAATCCCTGTTTTTGAGCGTACTCAGGCTTGGGGCTCTATTATGAAGGACTATCAGAATGCCCTTTGTATAGCAGGCACACACGGAAAAACTACCACCACAAGTATGTGCACCCACATCATGATGGCGGCGGAGCAGGATCCGACAGTCATGATCGGCGGAACGCTGCCCCTTCTCAAGGCAGGTCACCGTGTTGGTAAGGGCAACACAATAATAATGGAGAGCTGTGAGTATTATAACTCTTTCCATAGCTTCTATCCAACTGTTGCTGTCATTCTTGATATTGAAGCTGACCATCTGGACTTCTTCAAGGATCTTGACGAGATCAAAGAATCCTTCCGCATTTTCGCTTCCCATGTTCCCGAAGATGGATATATTATTGCCAATATGGATGATGAGAACACTATGGATGCTCTCAGACCTCTTGGCAGAGAACTGGTGACCTTTGGTCTTACGGATAAAGCTGATGTCTGGGCTAAGAATATCACTTTCCTCGGTACTCAGACCGATTTCGATGTGATGCACAAGGGCCGCAAGTTTACCCATGTATCTCTCCGGGTTCCCGGAATGCACTCCGTAAAGAACGCCCTTGCTGCCACTGCCGCTGCAATATGCCTCGGAGCCGGTCCTCTCGCTGTAAAGTATGGACTCGCTGCTTTTACAGGTGCAGGCAGACGTTTTGAGTTCAAGGGAAAGTTTAACGGTGCTGACGTTTACGACGATTATGCCCACCATCCCGGCGAGCTCTGCTGCCTTATGGACGCAGTTGAGCCTCTTGGATATAAGCGTACAATTGTCGTGTTCCAGCCCCATACATACACTCGTACTCATGCGCTTTTTGATGATTTTATTGAACAGCTCAGAAGAGCTGATATTTGCATTCTCGCAGAGATATATGCCGCTCGTGAGAAAAATACCATCGGCATTTCCAGCCGCGATATGGCCAAGGAAATTCCCAACAGCATGTATTTTGATTCCTTTGAGGAGATTGAAAAAACTCTGCGCTGGACAGCCGATCCCGGTGACCTTATTCTCACCGTCGGCGCGGGTGATATCTACAAGGTCGGAGAAAACCTCCTGAAAAAATAAATTAAAAAGGACATTCCGCATAAGAGCGGGATGTCCTTTTTTAATTTATATTTTGGGAAAGAAGAGCACCGGGTCCAATAAAGGCAGACCGCCGAATAAAAAGACAATCGCAGTGAATATATATTACCGTAACTGTTCATGATTTCGTTCATTCGTCTATTTGGTGCTTTTTATTTGAGGATTGTTTTTTACTGCTTTTTTGTGCTTATAAAGCGTATACGCGAATAAGCAAATCGGGAACATTGGCATGGGCAGCATCATAATAGTAAAGAATGCGCCGGAGGTTTGTGATTTATTTATTATGGTTCTGCTGTAATCCTGATTGAGAAGAGATGTATCTCCGTCTTTAATATCAACAAGAATTTTTGAGGGAGTGGCGTAAACATAGTCCATAGGGCGGTGCATGATAGTTTTGAAATGTTCTTCATCAAATTCGGTCTGGACATTATAGTCTAATCTTGCATAGCTTCCATCGGAAAACTCAAATTCCCAGCTGTCGCCGTGATTTGTTTCATAAAGATAAAAATCAGTGCAAACTGCTGTTTTTACCTGCACTATACCATTGTCCCAGTTTTTGAGGGAAAGCGCGTTTCTGTGAAAACAGATAAGGGCATAGACAAAAAACGAACTAAAGAAAACCAGTCCGATAAAACATGCAATAATATCTTTTTTGAAGGAAGAATTCACGCTTTTCACCTCCAGACAACTTGAATATATCATGGAATCCTTAATCATAGCAATAAAAAATGTCACGGGAAAACCCGTGACATTTTTATAGTTTTATTTTGCAAGAACCTTCTTCAGCTTCGCGTAGCGGGGGAGAGAGCACTCGGTGGGGCGCTCGGGAGTGCCCTGAATAAGGGGAAGGGCATAGTCAATGAAGTCGGAGGTGACGCCATTGCCTTCTTCATTGATCCACTCCAGGGGAACCTTCTTCTCGAAGTTTGCAACATCACTGAGATTCAGGAGCATGGGCTCGCAAGTATACTCGCCGTCAACCATGACGCGCTTAAAGGCAACCATCTTGTCGGTTTCGCCTGCAACAGCGGACTCAACAGCAACACGGCCGGCCATCTCTGCCTCTTCAACGTCAACCTTGGAGGCAAGGTGGGCGCCGCAGCGCTGGAGAAGGCTCAGTTCAATGCCGCGAACCTTTGCTCCGGTGCGCTTCTTGAGAGCCTCAGCGAGCTTAACAGCAAGACCGCCAAGCTGAGCGTGACCGAAGCCGTCGGTAGCGCTGGTTTCAGCCTCGGAAACAAAGGTGCCGTCTGCATAGTGAATGCCCTCGGAAACGGCAATGAGAACCTTGTTCTTGGTAGCATAAACCTTTTCAACATCGGCATAGAACTTATCCATGTCAAAGTCAAGCTCAGGGAGATAAATGAGATCGGGACCTGCTCCGAAGTGAGTGGCAAGACCGGCAGCTGCTGCAAGCCAGCCTGCGTGACGGCCCATAATCTCAATAACGGTGATCTGACTGTTGTCGTAAACAGTTGCGTCCTTGTAAACTTCCATGCAGGAGGTGGCAATGTACTTTGCTGCGCTGGCAAAGCCGGGGCAGTGGTCGGTGCCAAAAAGATCGTTGTCGATGGTCTTGGGAATTCCCATTACGCGGCAGTCATAGCCAACGCGCTGCATGTACTTGCTGATCTTGTTGCAGGTGTCCATGGAGTCGTTGCCGCCGTTATAGAAGAAGTAGCGTACATCATACTTCTTGAATATCTCAAGAATGCGCTTGTAGTCGGTGTCGTCCTTGTCGGGATCAGCGATCTTATAGCGGCAGGAGCCCAGCTCGGAGGAGGGGGTGTTGAGCATGAGCTTCAGCTCAGCGGGATCTTCCTCGTCCATAACATAGAGCTTGTCGTCCAGAACGCCCTTGATGCCGTGGGCTGCACCGTAGACCTTGGTAATGACATCACTGTCGAGACCGGCACGGATTGCGCCGTAAGCGCTGGCGTTGATAACGGCAGTGGGGCCGCCGGACTGGCCGATTATGCAGGCGCCTCTGAGAATTTTTTCGTTGTCCATTGTTTGATTCCTCCAAATAGTTTTCTAAACATGAAGATTATAGCACATGAAATTAATAAATTTAAGAAAATTATTAAAAAATGTGCAAATAATAGTTTCTTTTTTCAAAGATGTCTGGTACAATGCATCTGGTAATAAGTTATACCAAACGTTCGTACGTTTCAACTTATAATATTATTTTAGGAGATGTTTGTCAATGCCTATCGTAACTTCTAAGGAAATGTTTGAAAAAGCCTATAAGGGCGGCTACGCCATCGGTGCTTTCAACGTAAATAACATGGAGATTATTCAGGGTATCACCGAGGCTGCTATCGAGCAGCGCGCACCCCTGATTCTTCAGGTCAGCAAGGGCGCACGTTCCTACGCAAAGCATGTATACCTCATGAAGCTCATTGAAGCTGCTGTTGAGGATGCCGAGCAGAGCGCAGGCTTCGCTCTTCCCATCTGCGTACATCTTGACCACGGCGACAGCTTTGAGATCTGCAAGAGCTGCATCGACGGCGGCTTTACCTCTGTCATGATCGACGCTTCCTCCAAGAGCTTTGAGGACAATATTGCTGTAACCAAGCAGGTCGTTGAGTATGCTCATGACCACGGTGTCGTTGTTGAAGCTGAGCTTGGTACTCTGGCCGGTGTTGAGGATGAGGTCAATGTTTCCGCTGAGGATTCTTCCTACACCCGCGCTGAGGACGTTCAGGAATTTGTTGAGCGCACCGGCTGCGACTCTCTGGCTATCGCTATCGGCACCAGCCACGGCGCATACAAGTTCAAGCCCGGCACCGATCCCAAGCTGCGCTTTGACATCCTTGAGGATGTTTCCCGCCGCCTGCCCGGTTTCCCCATCGTTCTCCACGGCTCTTCTTCCGTTCCTCAGGAATTCGTTCAGAAGATCAATGCCAACGGCGGCAATATGCCCGGCGCCATCGGCATCCCCGAGGAGCAGCTGCGCAAGGCCGCTGAGATGGCTGTCTGCAAGATCAATATCGACTCCGACCTCCGTCTTGCTATG
>JAZNZM010000263.1:0-3524 GCA_045594965.1 Oscillospiraceae bacterium
CCTGTCGCCCTCCCAGCAGCGGGCCCTGTCAGAGGATCTGAAGGTGTCCGTTATGGACCGATCCGCCCTGATCCTGGATATCTTTGCCCAGCGGGCCCGTACCCGTGAGGGTCGTCTGCAGGTGGAGCTGGCCCAGTACCAGTACCTGCTGCCCCGCCTGATCGGCATGTGGACCCACCTGGAGCGCCAGGAGGGTGCCATCGGCACCCGCGGCCCCGGTGAGACCCAGCTGGAGACCGACCGCCGCCACATTCGCCGCAAAATATCCAAGCTTGAAGAAGAGCTGGAAGAGGTGCGCAAGATACGTTCTGTTCAGCGCCGCCGCCGTGAGAAAAACGAAATGCCCGTTGTGGCTCTGGTGGGCTACACCAACGCCGGCAAGAGCACTCTTCTCAACTGCCTCACCGGTGCGGATATCCCTGCCAACAACCGTCTTTTTGATACTCTTGATACCACCACACGCCGGCTGAAGGTGGACGAGCTGCAGGAGGTTCTGCTTTCCGACACCGTCGGATTTATCCGCAAGCTTCCCCACCATCTCATAGAGGCCTTCAAGGCCACTTTGGAGGAGCTTGTATACGCGGATGTGCTGCTCCATGTCATCGACCTTTCTAACCCCGAGTGGCAGACTCAGGCCGCAATTGTGGACAAGCTTATAGCAGAGCTGGGTGCTGAGGGCACTGCCTGCATCCGCGTATATAATAAATGCGACGCCTATCTTGGCGTGCTGCCCCGCGAAAATAATGCCGTCTGCGTTTCCGCACGCACGGGCGAGGGCACCGACGAGCTTCTGGCCATGGTCAGCGAGATTCTCGGACGCAGCAAGCATAGAGCGGTTTTCCGCATTCCCTACTCTCAGGGAGCTCTGGTGCAGGCTTTGCACGATGAGGCAGCCGTTATCAGCACCAACTACGCCGAGGACGGCACAGTTATCGAAGCCATCGTCAAGCCTGAGCTTTGGGCAAGAGTGCGGCAGTATGCCGAGGGGGAAGGGAAATGACAAGCTATCTTGTCCCTGCCGCCTTCGGCGAAGCAGAGTACATTGAAAAGCGCAGCCGTTTTATTGCCCGTGTGTGGCCCGTGGAGAGCGAGGCGGAAGCCCTTGTGCATCTTGAGGCTATGCGCAAGCAGCATTATGATGCCAGGCACAATGTTTATGCCTATATAATCAGAGATGGAGGCATCATGCGCTACAGTGATGACGGCGAGCCGCAGGGCACCAGCGGCCAGCCCACGCTGAATGTTTTCCGCGCTCAGGAGATTCAGAATTTCTGCTGCGTTGTAACACGCTATTTCGGTGGAATACTGCTGGGAACAGGCGGCCTTGTGCGCGCCTACTCCACCGCCGCCAAGATGGCTCTTGAAAATGCAGGCATAAGCCGCATGGCGCTTTGGAAGAGCATCGAGCTGGGCTGCACCTACAGCCAGTTTGAGCGCATCAAGCGTCTTCTGGAGGAGCACGAGGCCGTCATCGAGAATACCGACTTCGGTGCGGACATAGTTTTCTCCGCCCTTCTGCGTGAGGATAAAATGGATGCCTTTTCCAAGGCTCTCACGGAACTGAGCGCAGGAAGCTGTGAGTATCTTGAATGCGGCGAGAGTTTCCGCGGCGTGAGAATCAAGTAATTGATTTTTCTCAAACTTTGTGATATAGTCAATTTATCAAATATGATTGGAGTTGAAAGAGTGATAGTTACCCGCTGAATGAATATTGGGCAAAAGGCTTTTTGCCGCGGCTGTATTTGTACCGCCGCGGGATTTGCTGTGCCCCCGGCGGGAAAATCAAAACTCTTTCAAGCCTGTTTATTTCGGGAAAGATGTATCTCTTCCCGAAAAATACGGCTGTGGGAATTTTCCCGCAGCCGTATTTTTTATACAAAGGAGAGATGTATTATGTCAACCATCGAAGTGAGCAATCTTACATTTGCCTATGAAGGCAGCTACGATTATATTTTTGAAAATGTTTCCTTTCGCATCGATTCCACATGGAGGCTGGGCTTCACCGGGAGAAACGGAAGGGGAAAGACAAGCTTCCTCCGTCTTTTGATGGGAGAGCATGAATACCGGGGCAGCATACACTGTCCTCTTGAATGCGTATATTTCCCTTTTCAGATTTCGGATCCTCTGCTTTTGGGCATTGAAGCCGCAGAGGAAGCCTGTCCCGGGCTGGAGGAATGGAAGCTGAGGCGGGAAATGTCGGTTCTTGAATTACCCGAAGAAGTTCTATACCGTCCCTTCCAAACTCTCAGCGGAGGAGAACAGACAAAGCTGCTGCTTGCCGCACTATTTCTCAACGAAGGGAAATATCCGCTTATCGACGAGCCCACCAACCACCTTGATTTGAAAGGCCGCGAGACTGTTGCCCGCTATCTGAGCCGCCAGAAGGGATTTTTGCTGGTTTCCCATGACCGCAGCTTTCTGGACGCCTCCGTTGACCATATAATATCCATAAACCGGGGTGGCATTGAGACCATGCAGGGCAACTTTTCCACATGGTGGGAGCAGCGGCAGCGGCAGGATGAGTTTGAGTTGGCTGAAAACCGGCGGCTCAAAAAAGAGATAGGCCGACTTGAAGCCACAGCCAGAGAAAAGGCAGGATGGTCAGATAAGCTTGAGGCCACAAAAATAGGAAGCCATGTGTCCGACCGGGGCTTTATCGGGGCTCAGGCCGCCCGCACCATGAAGCGCTCCAAGGCCATACAGCGCAGGAGCGAGGCCGCAGCGGTGGAAAAAGAGAAGCTTTTGAAAAATATTGAACAGTCCGCCCCTCTCAGGCTCAGCCAGCAGCGCCACCACACGGAAATCTACATTGAAGCGAGGGAGCTTTCGTTGGGCTATGATGGGCGCGAAATATGCTCCGGCATTAAGCTTTGCCTGAAACGGGGTGCACGCATGGCCCTTCGAGGTCCAAATGGCTGCGGTAAAAGCAGTCTTTTGAAGCTGATTCTGGGGGAGGATATTGAGCATCGCGGTGAGCTTCGCATTGCTCATGGCTTGAAAATATCCTATGTATCCCAGCTTACAAATGATTTGCGCGGAAGCCTCAGCGACTACGCCATTGCCCACGGCATAGATGAGAGCCTTTTCAAAGCCATACTCCGTAAGTTGGGTTTCTCCCGGCCTCAGCTTGAGAAAAACATTGAGGCCTTTAGCGCGGGGCAGAAGAAAAAGGTGCTTCTTGCCCGCTCCCTGTGCGAGGAGAGCCATCTGCTTATATGGGACGAGCCTCTGAATTATATTGACCTTATCTCTCGAATGCAGATTGAAAAACTGCTCATTGAGCACAGCCCGACTATTTTGTTTGTTGAGCACGACAAAGCCTTCTGTGACAATGTGGCAACGGATTATTATGATTTTTAAAAAGGGCGCAGCGGGGCCGGTCACGGGTTGCCCTGCGTTGTATAAATGTGAAATCCCGTGTCATAGGGTATAGCGACCTCCACGCCCCGTTTATTTGCGAGACGATGTGGGCATCGTCCCCTGCAAAAAATACCGTACCCCGTAGGGCGGGCTGACCACAGCCT
>JAZNZM010000264.1:0-8322 GCA_045594965.1 Oscillospiraceae bacterium
CAACGGCATAACCTCCGAGTTCGGCGCCCACTTCATTCTGAAAATTGACCGCATACTTATGAAGAAGCAGTATTCCGACGCCATCATCAACGGTGTCAAGAGCCGCGACTTCCCTCCCCTACCCGTGGACTACGGCTACAGAGACAGCAAAAACTTCTGGTTCCACAGAAAGAAAAAGGTCCGTGCCGAGCTTCTGCCCATGCGTCAGGCCAGCCTTGAATCCGTGCGCTATGCCGCCGACAGGGCTGATGACAAGGTTAAGTTCACCGACGAAGCTCTTATGATGGTGCTGAATGTGCCCCGTGTTTTCCTGCCTCTCGTGCTGAAGGGCTGCGTGGACTGGGCAAAGGAAAACGGCGTTGAGCTCATCACAGAGGAGCATATGAAGATAATCAACGATAAGCGCGCCAAGGAAAAGGCAGCAAAAAAATAAAAGTCGACATGATTTACAAACACCCCCGAATACTCACAGCTGTGAGCATTCGGGGGTATTTATGTAAACCAAACATAATGCTTAATCGTTCTTGAAAAAGGCAACGGCAACAGCACCGGGGCCTGCATGTGTTCCTATAACGCTGCCGATACAGGTGTATCTCAGTGAATCCGTTCCGTTCTCCCAGAGCCTGCGGCTATCCTCCATATATTTGAGCAGAAGGGCATCGGAAATTCCCGTATAACCAAGAAGCAAAGGCTTTGTGAAATCAACTCCCCCGGATCTTTCTATCTCCTGAACCAGAAGATTATTGCCCTGCTTCGAGCCTCTTGCCTTGCCGAGCATCTTTATCTCTCCGTTGTCTACGGACAAAACAGGCTTTATACTCAGCACCGCTCCTGCAATTGCCACAGTTTTGGGGATGCGTCCACCCTTATGGAGATAATCAAGAGTATCCAGAAGCGCAACTATCCTTATATTCTTCTTATCTCTTTCAAGAGCCTCCGCTATATCACGGGCTCCAAAGCCATCGTCCGCATAGCGAAGGGCCATTTCAGCAAGTATACCGCCGCCTATTGCCACAGAGCAGCTATCCACAACATAAACATTGTCATATTCCTCTGCGGCTATGCAGGCGCTCTGGTATGTTCCTGACAGCTTTGAAGAAACACATATAACAACGGCCTCCTCGCCAGCCAGAGAGGCTTCCTCATACTTCTCCGCAAATGCAGCCGGGGAAGCCTGACTTGTGCTTGGGAGAATATCCGTCTCAATCAACTTTTCATAAAAGCACTTATGATCTATGGTCACACCGTCAACATATTCTTCCTGCCCAAAATGCACGGTAAGAGGCACCACATGTACACGGCTTTTCACTTCCGGCATAAGATCGGATGTGGAATCAACGATAATCCTTGTTTTCATTGCAATATCCTTTCAATAAGCTATAAACAGCACTTTTTGTTGAAAGTTCAACTTATTGCATTATATCATCTCGATGTTGATATGTCAACAAGTATTGGACATACAAAAAAACCGCCCTGCGTAATACAGAGCGGTTTTCATGTTTTATGATGCGCCAAAAAGACCGAAAGCAATTACTATTTATTAAAGTTCCTTCAATGCTGCGCTTATATCCTCAAACTTCATTCCCCGTGAAGCCTTTACCAGCACCGTGTCACCTGCCCTGACAAGCTCAGGCAGAGCAGCAACAAGAGCATCCTTGCTCTCAAAATGTCTGCCCCTTTCCCCCGCTCCGAGAGCTGTTTCCCTGCTGAGTTCACCACAGCAGAGCACAGAATCCACGCCAAGGGAAGCAGCGTATTCTCCGGACTCAAAATGGAGCTTCTCTCCGTTTTCGCCCAGCTCGAACATATCGCCCAGAATGGCAATTTTTCTTCCGCACACCGCACTCAGGGAACGGAGAGAGGATGCCAGCGAGGTTGGGTTGGAGTTATAGCAGTCATCAATTATGCTTATTTTATCGGTTTTTACCAGTCTTGCTCTGGCGCCGACAGGCTCATAAGCGGCAATGCCCTCAGCAATTTCCTCATCGCTCAGGCCAAGCTCCATACCAACAGCGGCTCCTGCCAAAGCAGCGGATATCATGTGCTCACCATAGGCATTTATGCGCACATCAAAGCGGCGCTGCCCCTTTACAACAGTGCAAAGCGTGCTGCCGTCTGCTTCTGTACGGATATTTTCGGCCCTTACAAGGCAGTTTTCACCGAGGCCGTAACTTATCTTTTCCCTTCCGAAATCCGCCTCAGCAAGCAAATCATCGTCTCCGCAGCAGAATATTTTACCACGACGTCCTATGCCCTCAACCATTTCGCCCTTGGCGCGAAGCACACCCTTACGGTCCCCAAGAAATTCAAGATGAGCGTGGCCGATAACAGTGAAAAGGCCATAGTCGGGCTTGACTATTCTTGTGAGCAGGCTCATTTCCCCAAAATGGGATATTCCCATCTCTATAACAGCGGCGGTGTGTTTCTCCCGAAGGCCGAAAAGAGTGAGCGGTACACCAAGCTCATTATTGAAGTTGCCTGCAGTCTTGTGTACATTATAGTGGCGGCTAAGCACTGAAGCCACCATTTCCTTTGCAGTGGTTTTGCCAACGGAGCCTGTTATACCTATAAAGGGTATATCAAAGCGAGTGCGGTAAAACTCCGCGATAAGCTGCAGTGCCTCAAGTGTGCTGCGAACGCGGATAAACGGGCGTATATTACCTTCAGGGAGCTTCTCACCTATGGCGCAGAGTGCTCCGCTCTCCATAACAGCTGGGATAAAATCGTGGCCATCCACCCGCTCGCCCACTATGGCAGCAAACAGGCATCCTGGCTCAATTTTTCTGCTGTCGGTAGTGATGGCGCTCACTTCTTTTCTCAGAAGTGCCAGATCACCGAAATAGTCGCCATGGCAGGCGGCTATTATGTTTTCAAGACTGAGACCTCTCATGCATACTTCTCCATAGATACTTCGATTATCTTCTCGCAAAGACTGCCATAGTCCATTCCAAGCTCTCCTGCCATCTGAGGAATTAGGCTGGTTGGGGTCATGCCGGGAAGGGTGTTTGCCTCCAGACAGTACATTTCCCCGTCCAGACTGTTCCAAAGGAAGTCCACGCGGCAATAAGCGTCTATCATAAGAGCCTCATGGACGCGCTCAGCAAGACGCTGAAGCTTTTCCGTGGCTTCCTCGCCAATGGGCGCAGGGCAGATTTCCTCGGTAGCTCCTGCCTGATACTTGTTTTTATAGTCATAGAATCCGCTCTTTGGAATTATCTCTATTGCAGGCATGGCCTTGCCGTTCATAACACCAACAGTAAGCTCGCGTCCCTTTATGTACTTCTCAACAAGAACCGCCTTTTCATACCTGAAAGCAAGCTCAAGGGCGCTCAGATAGTCCTTTTCATCATAGACTATGCTGGTACCCACACTGCTGCCTCCGGAGCAGGGCTTTACCACACAGGGGAAGCCCACATTTTCATAGCTCTCCGCACCCTTTTCAAGGGTGATTCCGGAGGGCACAGGAATGCCCGCAGCTGCAAGCACGGTCTTTGTAAGGCTCTTATTCATAGCAAGGGCGCTGCCAAGATATCCGGAGCCGGTATATTTTATACCGTGGAGATCAAGGGTAGCCTGAAGCTTGCCGTTTTCGCCCTCCTCTCCGTGGAGAGCAAGGAAGGTCATGTCAGCCGCCTCACAAAGCCGAAGAACATTGGGTCCTATGGCGCAGCCGCCTCCCATGGCACGGATCTTATCAAGATCCGGAGCAGCCTCCTTGACAGAGAAGTCTGCAATGCTGCCGCAGCGTTCAAAAACCTCAGCTGCATCATCAAAAGGCTCGGTATAGCCCAAATACAGATCCACAAGGAGGGCCTTGTGCCCCTTTTCTCTCAAGGCTCTGGCAACACCGGTGCCGGATGAAATGGAAACATCTCTCTCGTTGGAAAGGCCGCCGCAAAGAACAACTATATTCATAGGAAAAATCCTCCTGTATTGATACAATGTCACTGAGGCTTGATTATACCACATTTCTCCCACTTAAACAATGAAAAAACTGTTGTTATACAGGCATATAGTGTGATATAATGCCTGCGTTAGTTTTGAGCAATACGAAAGTGGTGAACGAACAATGCAGTATGTAGTTCTTGACCTGGAATGGAACCAGGCAATGAGCTCCAAATCCCCCATATATAACCGCCTGCCCATACATCTGAGAGGCGAGATAATTCAGATAGGCGCCTGCAAACTCAATGAGGATCTCACTCCCGGAGATGAGTTCCAGATTGATGTTAAGCCTGTATATTTCCGCAAGATGCACTACAAGGTTAAAAAGCTCACAGGCATAGACTCCGAGCGTCTTAGCGATGCCTGCGGCTTCAAGGAAGCCATGAAAAAGTTCCGTGAGTTCTGCGGAGATGGCTGCACTTTCCTTACCTGGGGCTATGACGACAAGGGCATCATGGAACAGAACATAATCGTCCACGACCTTGACTGGGACTGGATAGCAGGCTGGGTCAACCTCCAGATAATATACAATATGCAGACCGATGGCGACAGAAACCAGAAGAGTCTTGCCACCGCCATGGAGCATTTCTGCATTGAGCAGACCCGCGTGGCTCACGATGCTCTCGGTGACGCTTATAACACGGCCCTTGTGTGCTCCCACCTCGATCTCGAAAAAGGACTTGCCGGCTACGACGAGACTATGCATCAGCTCTCCCTCCGCCGCAAAAAAGCTGACGAGGATGGCGAAGAAGGTCCTGAGCCTCTTGAACATCTTACCTTCACCGGTTATGCCACCAGAAGCGAAGCCTTTGCGGACGAGCGTCTTTCCTCCATCCCCTGCCCTGAATGCGATAAGGAAATGAGCACCCAGCGTTGGGTGAATCAGGGAGACAAGAGATACATGACCCTTGCCGAATGCCCCGAACACGGTAAATTCCTCACCAGAGTGAAGTTCCGCCACACCGAGGACGAGACCTGGACTGCAAACCGCATCATCTACAAGGCGGACGATGAGATGGTGGAGTTTTATAAGCAGAAAGCAATTCAGAACCGCAAGCGCGTCCGGAGAAGAAAAAAAACCGGCGTCCCCCAGCAAACAAACACAGACATACAATAAGGAGGTAATCTCTTATGAAGAAAGCTATTGCACTTACCCTGGCTCTCCTGCTCTGTCTGAGCCTTTTTACCGCCTGCGGCGGCAAAGAGCAGGATATTGGCGGAACCGTCACCGGTACCCCATCCGAGGAAGCGGCCCCAAAGCTGCCCGAGGATTATGAAGAGCCCGAAGAGCCCTCAGTCCCCGAGACAAGCGATGAGCCTGCCGAGCCGGAGCCCGAAGAGCCTGCAGAGGAAGAATACAGCATGGGAATAACCATCGGCGGAACATATACCAACGATTTTGCCGGTCTGTCCTGCACACTCGATGAGAACTGGATGTTCTTTGATGAGGCTCAGCTTGCCGAGCTAAACGGTCTGACTCTTGAGATGTTTGACGATGAAGCAATCCGTCAGGCTATGGAAGATTCCGGCGCTGTTTATGATATGTATGCCGCAAGACTTGACGGCATGGGATCCATAAACATAATTTTTGAAAATCTCGGCCTGCTCTACGGCAGCGTTCTCAGTGAAGCCGATTACGCCCAGCTTGCAACCCAAAATCTTGAACCTTCCCTCGCCTCTGCCGGTTTCTCCGACCTCAGCTGCGAGATAGTCACTGTTGACTTCTGCGGCAGTGAGCACACAGCCATCCGAATTGAGGGCATTCTGCAGGAGATCCCCATTTACGAGATACTTGTTCTTCAGAAGGTTGGCAACTACATGATGAATATAACCTTTGCCAGCTATGTGGAGGACCTGACCGCCGATATGCTCAGTTCCTTCAGCGCCGCATAAAAAGCAACATCTGAACATCTGAAAAAGGACGTTTCCGATTGGAAGCGTCCTTTTTTGTGCCCGCATCAAAACAGGACGTCGGGGACGCTCTCCCCTACGAAACGTGATTCACAATTCCCCACACCTGTAGGGGCGGACCCCCGTGTCCTCCCCTGAATGCATTATCGACGAGCATATGTGTCGTAGGGGACGGGTCTCCCGTCCCGCAAATGCTGTACGGTTTTGCCAATCCTCCAGACATATATCGCAGGTTCAAATTTCCGGCGGGAGCAAGCCCCCGCCCTACGGGCGCAATGGCGGTGTTTTAAGTCCGCGCCAAAACGGGACTTGAAGTTAAAAAACTGCGGCAGAGAGCCACAGGGTCAGCCCACCCAAAGTTAAAATTAAAGACATACCAAAATAGTAAATTAAGATTCGGCAATGGCGAATGCTTACAAAACAGCTTCAGTCCCAGCAGCAGGCTCTGCCGGGACTGTTCTTGTCTACATGGCAAGAATATGATAGGATAAAAATGACAGCGGATAAACTTGAATTTGACCTTCAATTTTCACTCTACCAATGGTTGATTTTATCCCTTTTCAACCATTGGTTCGTGTTATTTTTCTTAAAAGGAGCCTATAGTTAAAGTAAAAGGAGGTAGCCTATGGACCAAATCAAAATTGGAAAGTTTATTACAGAGTGCAGAAAAAAGAAAAATCTTACACAAGCGCAGTTGGCAGAAAAATTGAATATCACCGACAGAGCCATATCAAAATGGGAGACAGGCAAAGCAATGCCCGATTCCGATATTATGCTTGAGCTCTGTGATATACTTGAGATAAGTGTAAATGAATTGTTATGTGGGGAGAAAACTGATACAGAACAAAAAAGCGAACAAATAAATGAACTGATATTTCAGATGGCAAAAAACGAGAAAAGATATCATAAAAGACTCAGATATTCGGCTTATCTGATTCTCGCCACCAGCCTTATAGCACTTGTTTGTCTGATAACTTTAATATCACTTCTTATCCCCGAATGTGGATTTCAGGACTTTTTGATAATAGTATCTATTATACTATTTATAATTCCCTGCATTATTGCTCTTAAATTCAAGGTAGAGACAGGGTATTATGAGTGCAAGCGGTGTCAACATATGTTTGTTCCCAACTACAAAGAGATTACCTTGTTGATACAAACACCAAGCAAAAGATTATTGAAGTGTCCTGAATGTGGCAAATGGACTTGGTGCAAAAAACTAAACAAAATGTAAATTTCTGTTTGACGGAGAGACAAGTTGCGATTTGTCTGACAGATGAAGGGCACACTTCTATACATAGGCATAAGAAACGGAGCGTATCGATATAGATGCGCTCCGTTAACTGTTTTGCGCTCCCAATTGCGTCGGGAGTTTTTTCGCGCCATACCCCATCGTAAGTATTCGCGGAAGGGATAAATCCCTTCCCTACGGTGGCTGCGGTGGAAAATGTAACATTGTACGGTTAGCACAGCAGCAGGCGGCGTTATGAAATAACCCGCCGGACCTTCCGCGCTTGACGCGGCGGGCCATAAAGCGTCAGCGATAGCATTGAAATCCCCTACGGGGTCAAGGGGTCCGCATACCCCGTGCGGGCTTTTCCCCCATTTTGTCCCGTTACAAAATGGGGACGCCGGAGGCATCCACCTAATCATCGCAGCATCCGACAATCCATACAATGGGCTGCGGTGGAAAACTTCACCATGCCCTTAAAAAATCGAAAGCCGGTACTTTCGTACCGGCTCTGATTTGAGAAATTATTAAAATTACTCAGCAGCAATGCAGCCCATGGGGCAGGTGTCTGCGCAGGAACCGCAGTCCATGCACTTGTTCTCGTCGATGGCGAAACGGCCGAGATCGTCGTTCATAGCAATAGCTTCAGCAGGGCAGGAATCGCTGCAAGCACCGCAAGCGATGCAGCTGTCGTTGATAACATACATTGGGGTAGTCCTCCTTGTTAAAATGGTACAATCATCATAACATATTATTTTCGAATGTCAAATTTAATTTTATGCATATTTTCAAAATTTTTAAAATCACGGGAAAACGCGAGAAAAACGGCGAATTTCGGAGTTAGCGAGAGCTAATTGCGTTCCGGAATTTCCAATATTTCGCCTTTGGTCAAAATTAGTCAAAACTTTGGTCAAAAAAGGTCAAATTACCTATTGACAAACTGACCTTCTTTGACTATTATAATAAGCGTAAAGGTCAGTTATGGTCAAAAGACATTTGATATACGAGGTGAGGCCCAATGGCAACAAGTGATTTGATAGCAAGATTCATTCTCGACTCCATTGAGGACAGCGAGCGCGGCTTTGCCGAGCTTCAGCGCGGTGCCCTGGCGGAGATGTTCTCCTGTGTTCCCAGCCAGATTAACTACGTGATCTCCACCCGTTTTTCTCCGGAGCGGGGCTACGTGGTGGAAAGCCGCAGAGGCGGTGGCGGTTATATCCGTATCACACGGGTGA
>JAZNZM010000265.1:0-2267 GCA_045594965.1 Oscillospiraceae bacterium
ACGATGGGGATGTGGAGCTTGCGAGCCTCAGCGATGGCATTGTGCTCCTTGCGGGGGTCAACAACGAAGAGAGCGCCGGGGAGCTTCTTCATTTCCTTAACGCCGCCGAGATACTTCTCGAGCTTTTCCATCTCGTGGAGAAGCTTGATGACTTCCTTCTTGGGAAGCATATCGAAGGTGCCGTCTTCCTGCATCTTCTTCAGCTGAGCAAGACGCTCAACGCGGGTGCGCATGGTCTTGAAGTTGGTGAGCATGCCGCCGAGCCAACGAGCGTTGACGTAGAACATACCAACGCGCTCTGCCTCTTCCTTAACTGCGTCCTGAGCCTGCTTCTTGGTGCCGACGAAAAGGACGGACTGGCCGTTCTCAGCAACGCTGCGAACGAAGGAATAAGCCTCTTCAAGCTTCTTGACGGTCTTCTGGAGATCGATGATATAGATACCGTTTCTCTCCATGTAGATGTACTCAGCCATCTTGGGGTTCCATCTGCGGGTCTGGTGACCGAAGTGTACGCCGGCCTCCAGAAGCTGTTTCATAGATACTACTGCCATTACGTTTTTTCCTCCAAATTTAGTTTTTTACCTCTGGGAGCTTCGTCCCATCCGCCAAGCATCTGCCACAGACGGAAAGTCCACTCCCATGCGTAATGCCTTGGTATTATACCAAATACCGGGTGCCATTGCAAGTGTTATTTTTCATAAATCCCTTGATTTTTCAAGGTTTTTTCGCAGCTTTTTGTCATAGCAGGGGCCTTTTGGGACATTTCTCCCGCCGATACTCCCCTTTCACCTCCGCAAGGATAATATCATCCCCTATGCGGCTTACACAGTCGAAGGGTATAACATAGTCCTCCTCGCGGCCCAGAAGTCCGAAAAAACGCAGTCTGCCGGGAACTATGAAGGCCAGAAGACGGCCCGTTGCCAGATCTATCTCCACATCCCCAACGAAGCCCAGCCTGTGGCCTGTGCAGATGTTTATTATCTCCTTGCAGCGCAAAAGTGCTGTTCTCATATCCTCGCCTCCTTACCAGAAAATATGCCTGCCCGAACAAAATTAGACTTTGTACGGGCAGGCATAAAAGGCTTTATGAAACAAAAATCTGCTTTTTTATCTGGGCTATGGCATTTTTCTCAAGACGCGACACCTGTGCCTGAGAAATACCTATTTCGGAGGCCACCTCCATCTGGGTGCGGCCATCGTAGAAGCGCAGGGATAATATGCGCTTCTCCCGGTCGCTGAGGGCTGCCATGGCTTCCGTCAGGGCAATCTGCTCCAGCCAGTGCTCGTCCGTATTCCGTGTATCCCCCACCTGATCCATAACGGTTACGCTCTCACCGGCATCGGTATACACCGGCTCATACAGGCTCACAGGCTCGCATACAGCGTCCATAGCAAAAACCACATCCCGACTGGGCAGCCCCAGAAAGGCGGCTATCTCGTCGGTATCCGGCTCCCGTCCCTTTTCCGCTGTCAGCTTCTCCTTGGCCTGAAGTACCTTGTAGGCAGTGTCCCGAACACTGCGGGATACCCGCAGCGCGCTGTTATCCCGAAGATACCTGCGTATCTCACCGGCTATCATTGGCACGCCGTATGTGGAAAAGCGCACCTCATGACTGGGGTCAAAATTGTCTATAGCCTTGATAAGCCCTATGCAGCCCACCTGAAACAGGTCGTCCACATTTTCTCCCCTGCCCACAAAACGCTGTATTACAGAGAGCACCAGCCGGAGGTTGCCCTGAATAAGCTCCTCTCTTGCCCACTTGTCCCCTGAGCGCGTGCGCCTCAGCAGTTCCTCCGTCTCGCTTGAGCGCAGCACCGGAAGTTTCGCGGTGTTCACACCGCATATCTCTACTTTTCCCTGCAAAAGTATCAAAGCCCCTTCCAAAGAAAATACGCGCTTAGTATTTCCCCGGAAATGACTTTTAATACCATTTGGTTTTTATCCGTCATTACCTTAGTCTGAGCCGCTTATTTGATTTTGTAATCATTTTCTGCACTTATATTATCAGCGAATAAGCCTGACTTTAATTCGGTTTGATTATAGGGCAGCACCGTGATACCCTGCTATCAGATGAAAGCAATTCATCATACCGCATACTTCCAAAATAAATGAGAGGAGAGAATCAACAATGTTAGCCCTGAAAATCATAGTCTTTTTTGCAGCACTCGTATTTGCCGTCGTAGCCGGTGAAAAGCTCAAGATCAACGCCGGTATACTGGCCATTGCCTGTGCGTTCATAATCGGCGTCACCCTCGCCGGTCAAGGC
>JAZNZM010000266.1:0-5466 GCA_045594965.1 Oscillospiraceae bacterium
GGAATGGCCTTTGAGCATTGCTACCTGCACCATTGGCGGCCAGACCCGCGTGGTGCTCCGCTGCGAAAGGGCGGAGTCTGCCGCCGAAGTGAAGTGAATATTGAAATTAAAAGTCCCGGATATCCTCCGGGACTTTAACGTGTAGGGGGCTCTTTGCCCCCTACACACGCCCCCGCTGCTCAGTCACATCACAATGAAGCGAGGTTTTTTGACAGGCTGAAAAACTTGCCCCCTTTCCCGGGCAAGTTTTTTATTGCTTTTCGAATGTATTTACTTACTTGCTCTCGGGCTCGGGGAGAGTCTCCTTGGTCATAAAGAGAGCCAGAACCATAGCGATAACGGAGAGGACACCGTAAACTACGGAGAGAGCCTGGAAGGAGCCGTGGGTGGCGCCCAGAACTGCGGGCATGAGGATGAAGGTGGTGGTACGAACAGCAACAACGATGGGGGTAACAACGCTGTTGGCAGCTGCAAAGTTTCTTCCGCCGAAAATCTGGATGACCATGGAGGGCAGCAGGTTGCAGATACCGCCGATGAGGATGCCAAGCAGGACGATGAGGATAAGGGTAACGGTCTGGTTGCCAAAGAAGATGGCAAGCAGGAACTGCATAACAGCCATGTAGATAGCGAAGACCACAACTGCCAGCTTGGTGCCGCCCTTCTGGTCAAGAACGCCCCAGAGATAGCTGCCGGGGATACCGAGGATGGAAGCGATAGAGAGCCAGAGAGTGCCCTGGTCCATGGTGAAGCCGCTGGCCATCATGCGGGGGATGAACTGGGTCATGGTTGCAACAAGAGCCATGAAGAGAAGACCGAAGCTAAGGGCAACAAACCACATGTTCTTGCAGCCGAGAAGCTTCTTTACAGTCCAGGGAGAGTTGGGGTTCTCAACAACAGCATCTGCCATAGCGGGATCGTTGTCGGGATAAGCTCCGGCCTCTTTGGGGGTGGCCTTGACAGCAAAGATAGCAACAATGGCGACCACCAGAGTCAGAACTGCAAAGAACAGGAAGGGCTTGGCAAGACTGCCGTGGGAAGCGGCAAAGATGCCGGTGAAGATAGCGATGCAGGTTGCGCTGGAGATGGGAGCGCCCATGGTGGACCAGCCCAGAGCAATGCCCTTCTTGCGGGGGAACCAGTTAGACATGTAAGCGTTAGTGGAAACAAGGTTGATGGAGTTGGAAACTGCAGAGAGCAGAACAACAACTACACCGTAGGTGGCGACGCTGTTTACCTGACCGTTCAGGAAATAGAGAACTGCGAAGATAATGAGGAAGATGACGGTGGGCAGCTTAACACCCTTCTTGGCGATCCAGCGGCCAAAGATGAGGGTGAGGATAACGCCAACCCAGCCACCGACTCCGGAGAAGACCAGCAGTGCGTTGGGATCCCAGCCCTTGACCTGAGCAAAGAGCTCGGTGGTAACATTGAGCAGGTCAACAGCATTGGAGCTGACATAGTAGAGCAGGCCAACGAAGATGACGACCCACCAGCCCTTGAGACCGAAACTGTTCAGTCCCTGTTTCTTTTCATTCATAGATGGATTCTCCTTTTCTTTCTATTTTCTTTTTCTATGGAACAACAAAATATTAACATATTATTAACGAAAAGAAAAATAAGCTTTTAGTTATATATCGCATATCCTTTAGGTAATAGTTGTGCGATTTACCTTGACAGCTTTGTTGAAAAATAATATTTTATATATGAGAGACAGTATTCTGTTCTGTAAAAAATTACAAACATGAAAGCGAGGTTAAATTTATGGAACTTCCCGTCCTTACCCCTGAGGAGGCTCTGCTGCCCTACGCCAAGTATTTCAACCGTCCCCTGGCTCCCATTCCCCAGGAGAAGCTGGACATCTGGAACGGTCCTGCCGCTCCTGCCGAAACTGCGCTTCCCTTTGAGGATCGCGCCCTGTTCCAGAGCGCTGATGTGCCGGGTCTGCAGAACGGTTTCACCATAGCCCCCAACGGCACCGGCTTTGTGGCAAACACCACCTTCATGCCCGGCGTCACTGCCGAGATGTTTGACTGGTGGTTCGGCTGGCACAGTGTGGGTCCCGACCTTCGCTACAAGCTCTGGGACCATGATGACCATTTTTATGCCCGTGCCCACGACCCTGCCTATGTGCTGGATCCCAATGTCCCCGTTGCCCGGAAGACATGGGGAATGAATCATCAGATCAAGGAAAACATCGGCCTTGGCCAGCCCGATGATCTTCTCCTCTGCTTCAAACGCCCTGCTGATCTGGGCTACGATGAGGCTAAGCTGGGCAGCGATGACTGCCTTGCCATGGTCTGTGCCTACGGTCTGGGCAGCGCTCCCGCCGTTATGACCCATCTTGCCAGAAAGGCAGAGGGCGGTATACTCTTCTGCTCCCGTTTCTGGATGGGCTACGGCCCCAATGAGAAGGGCGAGATCGTAAAGCTCATCCCCGACGGTGTCTCTATTCCCGAGGCCGTTCCCCGCGCTCTCTACGGACACAACATCAAGGAATACAGCAATCTTGCCACCATTCTCCCCCAGATTTACGCTGAGGAAAAAGATAACTGGTAAAGCATTATTACATACCGAAAACGGGTAAAACCTCTGCTTAAAGCAGAGGTTTTACCCGTTTTATGGTTTTCTGACGGTGTGTTTATCCCCCTCTGTCGGAGGAACTGTCCGAGGCTATTGCCAAAATCGATCCAATAATGTATTATTGCCTCATACTATTTCTGTTGTTGGAGGATTTCCAAAATGAAAGCAATTATGACGGTCATCGGCCCCGATCGGGTGGGTATCATCGCCGAAGTCAGCACTCTGCTGGCAGCCAAGAATGTTAACATACTGGACCTGAGCCAGACTATCATGGATGAGATTTTCACCATGACCATATTGGTGGACACCGCTAATGCCAGCTGCTCCTTCGATGAGCTGAGCACCGCTCTTGAAAACAAGGGCAGTGAGATCGGTCTTTCCATACGCATCCAGCGCCGTGACCTTTTCACCGCCATGCACAGAATCTGAGGTAGACTGCCATGCTTAATATTTCCGATATCCGCCAGACTCTGGATATGATAGACAAGCAGCATCTGGATATCCGCACAATCACCATGGGCATTTCCCTCCGTGACTGTGCCCATCCGGATATGGCTGCCTGCGCCGGGAAGGTCTACGACAAAATCTGCCGAAAGGCCGAAAAGCTGGTCGAGACCGGCTGTGCCATCGAGCGCGAGTTTGGAATCCCCATTGTGAACAAGCGCATTTCCGTAACACCTGTTGCCCTTGTCACCGAAAGCTGCGAGAACGGGAGCCCCGTTGCCGTTGCAAGAGCCATGGATGCCGCTGCGAAGCAATGCGGTGTCAACTTCATCGGCGGCTACTCCGCACTTGTACACAAAGGCTTTACCAAGGGAGATATGCGTCTTATAGAGTCCATCCCCGAGGCTCTTGCGGAGACTGAGATCGTCTGCTCCAGTGTCAATGTTGCCACCACCAAGGCGGGCATAAATATGGATGCTGTGGCTCTCATGGGCCGCATTATAAAGCAGTGCGCCGATCTTACCGCCCATAAAGGCGGATTCGGCTGCGCAAAACTGGTGGTGTTTGCAAATGCCGTTGAGGATAACCCCTTTATGGCCGGTGCCTTCCACGGCATAGGAGAACCTGAGTGCGTGATCAATGTAGGTGTTTCCGGCCCCGGCGTTGTTCACTGCGCCCTCAAAGATGTGAAGGGGCAGCCCTTCGACATGGTGGCCGACACCATCAAGCGCACAGCCTTCCGCATAACCCGTATGGGTCAGCTGGTGGCTCAGGAGGCCGCAAGCCGTCTGGGCGTTCCCTTTGGCGTTGTGGACCTCTCTCTTGCCCCCACTCCTGCCATCGGCGACAGCGTTGCCCGTATCCTTGAGGAAATGGGACTTGAGACCTGCGGCACCCATGGCACCACCGCAGCCCTTGCCATGCTCAATGATGCCGTTAAAAAGGGCGGCATAATGGCCAGCGGTCATGTTGGCGGTCTTTCCGGAGCCTTTATCCCCGTCAGCGAGGACGAGGGCATGATAGCCGCCGCCGGAGCGGGCGTGCTTACTCTGGACAAGCTGGAGGCCATGACCTGTGTCTGCTCCGTGGGTCTTGACATGATAGCCGTTCCCGGCCACACCTCCGCCGAGACCATCTCCGCTATTATAGCCGACGAGGCCGCCATCGGTGTTGTCAACCAGAAAACCACCGCCGTCCGTATCATTCCCGCTCCCGGCATGGATGTGGGCGACACCGTGGACTTCGGCGGACTTCTGGGCACCGCTCCCGTCATGCCCGTCCACAAGGAGTCCTCCGCCGAATTTATTGCCCGGGGCGGCCGCATCCCTGCACCCATGCACAGTCTGAGAAACTGAGGACAATTACATGAACGATATTCTTCACTCCCTCTATGAGCGCAAAAGCGTCCGGGTCTTTACAGGAGAGCCCATTTCCCCGGAGGAAAAGTCCGCCATACTCCGTGCTGCCGCCGAAGCACCCACGGCGGGCAATCAGCAGCTTTACACCATTCTGGACATCACTGACCAAGGCATAAAAGAGCGCCTTGCCGTCCTCTGCGACAATCAGCCCTTTATAGCAAAGGCTGACATGGTACTGATTTTCCTTGCCGACTGCCGGAAGTGGTACAAAGCCTTTTCCCATGAAAATCTGGCCGCCCGCGCTCCCGGTCCCGGTGACCTCATGCTGGCAGCCTCGGACGCAAATATTGCCGCCCAGAATGCCGTATGCGCAGCTGAAAGTCTCGGTATAGGCTCCTGCTACATAGGCGATATAATGGAAAATATGGAGCTTTTGAGAGAGCTTCTTAAGCTTCCCCGGTGGGTATTCCCTGCAGCCATGCTGGTTTTCGGCAGACCTACCCAGCAGCAGATGAGCCGCGCTAAGCCCCGTCGCTGCGCCATGGAGCATATTGTCCACGAGAACTGCTATAGAGATATGGACGAGGCCGAGCTTCGGGAGATGCTTGCTTACAAGGCCGGTGCGCGCAGCTACGAGGAGTGGCTGAAAAGCTTCTGCGACTTTAAGTTCAACTCCGGTTTTTCCCGGGAAATGAACCGCTCCGTGGGTGAATACTGGAAGCAGTATAAATAAATACTTCACGAGCCTAACGATGCCCTTACACACCCCTGGACAAAAAATCGGCGGGCGGATATGGAATCCGCCCCTACGGATGCGTACCGATTAATAACAGCGCAAAACCGTAGGGCGGGGGCTTGCTCCCGCCGCAGAGTACGCAGCTCGGATTTGCCCATCCCCTGCATATACAAATTCTGCGCCCCGCTGAATAACAGTGGGGCGCAGAATTTGTATGTCTGTTTATTTATTATTTTCGGGACAGCGGCAGGTGCTGTTGTCGTCATCATAGTGGTTGCAGCCGTGGCAGGCATCCATTTCCTCATCCAGAGACCAGAAGCCCCGGGAAGTCGGAGGCCAAGCGGTCTT
>JAZNZM010000267.1:0-3625 GCA_045594965.1 Oscillospiraceae bacterium
ACCATGGCAAGACCGCCGATTATCAGGGTATAAGGCATACGGGAGAAAAGTTCTTTTACAACGGGTACATTATAGCTCCAGCTGATACCGAAATCGCCCGTAATAAGATTTTTAACATAGTCGAAAAGCTGCACGAGATAGGGGCGCTCGAGTCCCAGCTTCTCGCGCATATTGGCCACCTCGTCTGCCGAGGCGAGGCTGCCCAGCATAGTTCGTGCCGGGTCACCGGGGATAAAATAGGTTATTGTGAAGATGAGTATAGTCACGCAGAGCATGATAACTATCATCCACGCAAGCCTTTTAAGTATGTATTTCCACATAGTAGCCTCCTGTTTGCCAAAAGGGGGACAGCCCCGCCGATGGCGAGTGTCCCCTTTTGGTCAAAATTCAAAGGTTTATATATTTCTTGTGACTAATTTACCACTCGTTGTCTGCATAGATGCAGCCACCGGGTATGATAGCGTACTTATAGCTGTTGCAGATCTGCAGGATATCGCTGGAGTAAATGGAGGACTCGTAGGAGGCAAAGAGGCCGCGGGAGTAGGCATGCTCTATAACATAGTCATGGAGAGCGTCCAGATTCTCCTGAGTATTGGTGGCCTCAGCCATGCAGGTGCGCAGCAACTCCTGGAAGGTGGGGTCATTGATGAAGTTCTTGGTGCCCTGGCCTTCCTCAAAGGTGGCCTCGTTGAAGAGACGGGAGTAGACGATAACAAGGTAGTCGTCGGATGCCATCATGTCAACATAGAGATCCCATGCATCGCGGGTGGCTACATCGGCGCTGGTAACGGAGAAGGATTCGGGCTTCAGCTCAACTTTGATGCCAGCTTCGCCCAGCAGTATCTGGATAGCCTCGCAGACATTCTGGAGCAGGGTGCCGGAGGTGTAGAGAAGAGTGAGGGTCTCACCCTGGTAGTTGGACTGAGCCAGATATTCCTTGGCAGTCTCGATGCTGTTGTTCACATAGAAGTTATCCTGAGTGAGCCACTCGGGGTTATAACCGGCGAACTTGGGGTTAGCCATGTCATAAACGATCTGTGCGGAAGAGTTATCGGCAACAGCGAGGATCATTGCGGGGTCGATAGCATACATGATGGCCTTGCGGAGATTTTCATCGGAGCACTCGCTCTCATCAGCGCAGTTGGGCATCAGATAATAGGTCAGGTTGGAGGGCCAGCTGAAGGCTTCCCATCCCTCGCTGTACTCACCGCCGGCCATAAACTTGGCCTTGTCGGTATCGCTGAGGTTGTTGGAATAGTCGATGGTGCCGGTACGGAGAGCAACGGTGTTCTGGCTCTGCTCGGCAATGATCTGATACTCAATGGTCTGAACATTGGCGCAGGAACGGCTGTTCTGGTGGTCGGAGCCTTCTGCCCAGTAGTCGGGGCGGGCTTCAAGGGTGAGCTTATCTCCGGAACGGAAATAGGTGCAGGCATAGGGGCCGGTGCCGACGGGATCGGTGGCGAAGTTGTGCTCGCTCATTGCCTTCTCGCTCCAGACATAGATAACGCCGAAAACGTTTGCCATGTCACCCAACTCGTTCAAAGGCTTGGTGGTGGTGAGACGGAGAGTGTAGTCATTAACAGCTTCGATGGAGCCGAACTTGTCGAAGTTCTGGGCATAGCCGGACTCCACGAAATAGTTAACGGAGAAAACAACGTCAGACGCGGTGATATGGTTGCCGTCGGAATCGTAGATGTTGTCATAGATTTCGAACTCAAATACCTGGGGCTCGACCTCCACAGGCAGTTCCTTGGCGAGCACGCCGTAGAGGCCGCCGCCGAAACCGTTGATGTTGTAAAGACGCTCGAAGATGTTGTCAACAACTTCCTTGCCGCCAACATTGACGTTGACGGGGCTCAGGTCCTTGGGGTCAGCGTTCAGGGCAATGACGACCTTCTCATGCTTGACCTTTGCGGAATTGGTGTTGCCATAGGCAACTTCGTTGCCGGAAATCTCGGGTGCCTTGGTAGCGTCGCCGGACTGTTCTGCACCGGGCTCTGCGGGAGCAGAGGGGGCTTCTTTGCCGCCGCAGGCGCAGAGGGAAAGTACCATAACAAGGCAGAGGAGCAGGCTGATTATTTTCTTAGTCATTTTTGCGTTCCTCCTGTAAGATTACTTTAACATTTTATAAGACTTTGCCTCACTTGGCAATATATTCGCAGGTGCCGTTGTCGGGATCGACTATCCACTCGCTGTCCCAGGCCTCGCCGAAGGCTGCGCCGCGGGGGCCGTTAGCCTCGTTGATGGGGCCGCAGGAAACGGTGGTGCCGTCGGCAGTGTAAGTGCCGGTGTAGGTTGCGGAAACAACGCCCTCCTCGCTCAGAGCATAAGTATTGTCCGCCTTGAGCTCAAGAGTCCAGTGGATCTCCATACCTGCCATGTTCACTTCGTCGAGAGTATAGATACCCACTACATCGATCTTTGCCTCGCCGCCGGGAGCAGCTGCACCGGTGGGAGCGGTGTAGTTTGCAAGGTCGACGTACTGGCAGGTGCCGTCATCATTGAGAGTCCAGACGCTCTCCCATGCCTCGCCGAAGGCCTGACCACGGGGGCCGTCTGCTTCGTTGATGGGACCGCAGGATACATATTCGCCGTTGACGCCGTAAATACCGGTGTAGGTCTTCTCAACAACGCCGGTCTCAGAAAGGGCATAGGTCATGTCGTCCTTCAGTTCCAGAGTCCAGTGGATCTCCATGCCGGCCATGTTCACCTCGTCAAGGGTGTAGGTACCGGCTACGCTTGCGGCTGCACCTGCGCCGGGAGCAGTGTAGTTGGCAAGGTCAACATACTGGCAGGTGCCGGCTGCCTTATCGACAGTCCAGACGCTTTCCCATGTTTCACCAAAGGCCTCGCCACGGGGGCCGTCGGCTTCGTTGATGGGACCGCAGGAGACATATTCGCCGTTGACGCCATAGACACCGGTATAGGTCTTCTCAACAACGCCGGTCTCAGAAAGGGCATAGGTCATGTCGGCCTTCAGCTCCAGAGTCCAGTGGATCTCCATGCCGACCTTATTCACTTCGTCAAGGGTGTAAACGCCGGTGACATCAGCTGCGGGAGCTGCGCCGCCTGCAGAAGCGGGATCTACGTAGCTGGAGAGCTCGCCGTGGGCGCAGCTGCCGTTGGCGTTCAGGGTCCAGACGCTTATCCAGCCGTCGCCGAAGGCATCGCCGCGGGGGCCTTCCTCTTCATTGATGGGGCCGCAGGAAATGCTGCCGTCGATGGCGACATACTTGCCGGTGTAGGTCTTTTCAACAACACCGGTCTCAGAAAGGGCATAGGTGCCGTCAGCCTTGAGTTCGAGTGTCCAGCTAATTTCCATGCCTGCGCCGTTAACTTCATCAAGGGTGTAGATACCGGCCACCTCGTCATAGCTCTGAACATTGCCGGCAGCCTCGTTCTCGATAGCCTTGAGCTTCTTGATGTTGTCGTAAGCGGGCTTTACGCCGAGATCCTTTTCATAGATCCAGCTTATAAGATCATAGGGATCATACTCAACAGTCTGGTGACCGATGCCGTAGAGAATTGCATACTCAGCGGCAACGTCGCTCTCAGAAGCCAGAAGAGCATTGTATACGCTCCATGCAAGAGCCTGGGTGGTATTGTTGTCCTCGCTGCCGAT
>JAZNZM010000268.1:0-2167 GCA_045594965.1 Oscillospiraceae bacterium
GGCAGCGACACCGCCATAACCTCCATCTTCGGCTGCGACCCTCTGAAGTATTACACAGGCCGCGCGCCTTTGGAAGCCGCAGCCACCGGAATAAAGCTTAAAGCCGGGGACATTGCCTACCGCTGCAACATGGTCTGCTACGAGGACGGCGACATTCCCTTTGAGGAAAAGCGCATACTCTCCCACTCCGCAGGCAGCATCGAGGGAGAAGTGTCCGACGCTGTGATCGGGGAGCTTTTCTCCGAGCCGGAGTTCGCCGCGGCCGCCGAAAAGGCCGGCATGAAGGTTTATCCCGCATCCTCCTTCCGCCACATTGCGGTACAGAGCGGTGCGGAGTCCGACGGCATGGTGCTGATTCCTCCCCATGACCATCTTGGAGAGGTCATAGGCCCACTGCTGCCCAGAGGCGGCAGCAACGGAAGCGTGCTTTATGCCCTTATGAAGCTTGCCCATGAAAAGCTTGACCGCCTGCCCATAAACGAGGCTCGCCGGGCTGAGGGCAAGATGCCCGCCAACGGCATCTGGTTCTGGGCAGAGGGCACCGCCGTGGAGCTGCCCTCCTTTACCGAGCAGTTCGGCAAAATGGGCGGAGTTATATCCGCTGTGCCTCTCTGCCACGGCATTGCAGCCCTGACAGGCCTTGAGCGGGTATTTGTGGAGGGCGCCACGGGAGAGCTGGAAACCAACTACGCAGGCAAGGTCAGAGCCGTTATCGAGACCCTTGAAAAATACGATTTCGCGGCCCTGCACGTGGAAGCCCCCGACGAATGCACTCACAACGGGGATACCCCGGGCAAGATACAGGCCATAGAGTATCTGGACTCTCAGTGCATGGCTCCTCTTGTGAAGGCTTTTGAGGAGAAGGGCTGGGATTACCGCATCCTCTTCCTCTCCGACCACAAGACCCTCACCTCCACCAGAGGTCATGACGGCACTCCCGTGCCCTTCCTCCTCTATGATTCCACTGTTGACAGCGGCTGCGGTCTGAGCTATTGTGAAGAGGACGGAGCCAAGGGGCAGTATTACCCCAGCGGCGCCGAAAGCTGCATGAGGATTTTGTTCGGATTATGATGGAGACGCAGGAAAGAGCTTACGCAAAACTGAATATTTCTCTGGACGTGCTGGGGCTTTTGCCCAAGGGCTACCACGAGATGAGCATGGTGATGCAGAGCATAAGCCTTTGGGACGATGTGGGCATTTCCCTGAATGACACCGGGCTTATCCGCTGCCGCAGCAATGCCGCCTTCCTCCCCTCTGATGAGGGCAATATAGCTGTAAAGGCCGCCAAAGCCTTTTTCGCGGCTGCAGGCATGGAGGGCGCGGGGGCGGAGATAAGCCTCACGAAGCGCATACCCACCTGCGCAGGCATGGGCGGCGGTTCCAGCGACGGAGCCGCGGTGCTGAGAGCCATGAACCGGCTATGCGGCAGCAGATTCACGCGCAGGGAGCTGGAGACCATTGGGGCCTCCGTGGGCAGCGACATACCCTTCTGCGTGGCAGGAGGCACTCAGCTTGCCACGGGTACGGGCACCACTCTCGAGGATCTGCCCCCCATGCCCCACTGCTTCATTTTGGTCTGCAAGCCCTCCTTTGCCATCCGCACTCCGGAGCTTTTTGCCAAAATAGATTCCCGACGCAGCCGCCTCCACCCGGACACTGCCGGGATACTGGAGGGCATCCGGCAAGGCGATGTTGAGAGCATCGCGCGGCGAATGTATAATGTCTTTGAAGATGTGCTCCCCCGTTCCTGCGGAGATATCGGACGGCTCAAAAGTCTGCTTCTGGAGCACGGCGCTCTTGGCAGCGTAATGACCGGCACGGGCAGCGCCCTTTTCGGGGTGTTTGCAGACGAAGCCACCGCGGAAAAGGCCCTCATTGAGATTAAAAAAGAATGCCCCGAAGCATGGCTCACCCAGCCTGTGGGAAAATTGATGTGAATGTTTATAGCCCGTACCTTGCGGTACGGGCTTTGCATTTTTTCGAACCCGTAGGGCGCGATGCCTTTCTTCGTAGGGGTCGGCGTCCCCGACGACCCGTCGGTCTCATCCATTGGCTTCCCTTCTCGCGGCTGTAGGGGCGGACCGATGTGTCCGCCGTTCGCTGCGGCCGGATGCAGTGCATTGCACATCGTAGGGCGCGACGACCCCGGCCCGCCGTGAACATGGCA
>JAZNZM010000269.1:0-12029 GCA_045594965.1 Oscillospiraceae bacterium
CCTATCTGGGCAGCGTCGCCGGAGCTTCCTATCTTGGCAGCGTAGCCGGAGCTTCCTATCTGGGCAGCGTAGCCGGAGCTTCCTATCTTGGCAGCGTAGCCGGAGCTTCCTATCTGGGCAGCGTAGCCGGAGCTTCCTATCTTGGCAAAGCGACCAGTATCAACCTTGCTGCTGGGCATATCCTTGATAGTTCTCTCATAGAGAAAATCCACGCAAGCCTTGATAAAACCGTCAAAGCCGAGCTTTGCGCCGATTTTGATGTGATTGGTGGCGAACTTCTTGTTGTCGTCGGTGAAGGTATCGCCGAGAGCTTCAACGGTGGTAAACTCGCTGAATTTTCCGTCCTCACGGACAAGGGGGTAATAATCCAGAACGTCAAAGGGATTTACACAGTAGTGAGTAACGCCGGGGACACAGATACCGTTACCGGGCTTAATGTATTCCTTGCCTTCCTCGTACTGATGGCCTCGGCAGATAAGGCCGGGTTCGTATGCTTTGTAGCCGTGCTTGTTGTCACTCATCACATTACCTCCACGCACTCAGCGTCCATCCAGTCTTCGTAAGGCTCATAGTCGCTGAAAGCGCCGGAGAGCCGAAAACGGATAGCATTGTAAGTGATAACGACCACTGCGAGAAAAGCGAATGCCAGGATGACAACGCCAAGCTCTGTCATGCCGCCTACCCAAGCGGTAAACCCCGGCATGTTGGCAAGGATCCAATCAATAACTTTAGTACCCATAGATATATTCTCCTTTATTTCTTATTCTTTTGCGTTTGCCCTTCTGATAGAGCTTGCATTTGTGGGGGCTCTGTTCGTCGGGGCCGTGCTGTGCAATGCGAGATTTGCCGGTGATGGTGATATAATCGCAGCCGTGGAACGCGCCGCTTCTCATGTGATACATACAGCTTTTGCGGGTACAGGGCTTGTACTCATCACCGGGGGTGCTGCTCTTTATGGTGTGATAGCTCATATATTTGCCCTCAATGTGTCTTTGGGAATACCAAGGATTGTGCAAGTCCTTTTAATGTGACCGAGGGGCCAAGTGTCGAGAGGACGGCGCATCATATTAGAGAAAGTGGCGTTGGACAAGCCCAGCTTCTCGCTCATGGCTCTATCACTTAGCTTTAGAGCCTTTTGCCGCTCCAGAATAACGCCCTTGAAAGGCTCAACCGGTGGGACGTTCAGATTTACTCTTGGCATTGCTTACTCCCTCCGTTACAGGCCGCAAGAGGGGCTTTTATGCTTGCTGTTCATATCAGGGCAGCCCTTGTTGTATTCGTAGCAGCGCTTACAAAATTCCTTGTGGCTGTCCTTGGGATAGTTAGTGGTGGGGTTTTTCTTGCGCCGGGTGTGTTCAAGGTCTTTCATTTGAAATCCTCCATGATTTCATCCACTGAGCAGCAGAAGATTTTTGCAAGCTGCTTCTGATACTTGGGGAGAGGTGGATTTTTGCCCAGCTCCCAATTACTGACGGCTGCCTGATGAACAAGGAGCTTTTCGGCAAGCTCTTGCTGAGACATTTTAGCGGCAAGCCGTTTGTCTCTAATGCTCAATTTCTACCTCCTTTCTCTGTTCAAAACTCATAAACATGAGTTTTTGTGTTGACAGAACAAAGAAAACGGTGATAATATGAAGTTGCTACACTCAATTAAACACCGCTTTCGATGTCTGCCGGGGGAGTCTTTTTCCCCGGTGGGGTCGAAACAAAAGTGGGAAGGGGGAGCTTATGCGCCCTAAAGTGCCACGGCCCGGAAGCATTGAGTACAACACTATGCGGCTCAAGGCTCAGGGGGAGGCGGCAGCCTTAGAAAAGCAGAAGGCCCAAGAGATGACCCAAAAGGCAGCCGAAAGAAAAATTGAACATAGATTTGAGATAATAAAGATACTCATCACGATTGCCGCAACGCTGTTCGTAGAGCATTTCGTGGAAATCTTTCAATTCTTCAAAGAACTGCTTCAAGGGTTATTCCTCCCGTGAGGTTTTGTTTCTATTTGTATAATACCTCATAAATGTTCGATTTGCAATAGTAAAACCGAACACACACAACGTTTTGTAGGAAGGCACAAAAAAAGCACAGAATAACTGTGCAAGATTGACATAATATTGGAGGACGGTATGAAGGAGAGAGTTAAAACGGCGTCTAAGATTGTACTTGCCGTTTTTATAAGTATGGGCGTTATTGCCCTAATGTTTTTCGCTGCGGGTGGCTTCAAACATTCTTTACTCAAACTTTTCGGGATTTTGGTTGTTATGTTTGGCGGTGCGGGTCTGTTGCAAGCTGTTTTCATCCTTCTCGGTATTCTTGGTACAGGCAATTTGAACAGCGGTTTTTATTATTCTGCCGCAATTTATTATGGCGGTTTTTTTATTAAGGTAATTGTAGATGCGTATTGCTGGTCAGAAGTTGTCAGCGGAATAATAGGGTTTGCCGTGTCAAGTTCCCTTTGCCTTGCGTTCGGTCAGTGGTACAAACTTTATAAACTAAAAAGTGAGAATAACAATGGACATAACACTTGAGCGGATTTTATCCTTGATACCCAAGAAGCCAGACGGCTCTTATGTACATGGTGCAAAAAAAGAATTTGCACAAAGTTTGGGCTTAGAAAACGGAAATTTGGTGGCAGATTGGGAAAAGGGAAGAACTTTTTCCTACACCAACTACCTTTATGAGATCGCCGCAAAGTACCACGTCTCTGTGGAATGGCTCAAGGGTGAGACAGACGAAAAAACGCCCGTTGCCGAAAATGGCAACGAGCGTATACCCGGTTATGATTTGTTGAATGAAGAAAACCAAAAGTTTATTGACGACTTGATTGATAAGCTATTAAAGTCTCAATCTGCCGAGTGACCTTTTGCTTGTTTTCATCGGTCAATAGCTGATATTTTTCATGTACTGTCATTCTGTTCACCTACTAAGCGTGATAGCTTTGCTCCATACTCAGGGGAAAGATATGTGTAGTAGTCTATCAGCCCTTGCCGGGTCTTGCCCATCAGGGCGGCAGTCTTGTCTATTGCTTCTACGCTGTCAAGAGTATCGTTGTTGTTAACACGGGTGCTCCAAACTCTGACCGCATTTTCAGCACCGACATACTGCATGGTTTGAAGGTGACAGCAAGTGCAGTAAACCATATAACGGATTTGAGAGAACTTAGAGTCTCCCCCGTCCAAAACGGCAAGTTTGGCTTTGCTCCCACAGCAAGGGCAGTTGGGGACTTCATCCGGGATATTGTAAGCAGTCTCTTTGAATTTCTCCATCTGTTCAGGTGTAAGCTGCATAATTTCACTCCTTGGAGGTTTATTTATGTTTCCGAAAAAGATTAAGGTTGAATGTCGCCTTGAGCAGTGGAAAGAAACAGAGTTTTATTTCAACCAGCACGAGAACGGCGTTATAACGTCGGCCTATTGTGATGGCAGTTACCATCCTTGCCCAGAGTGCGACAAGTGCCGGGAAGTTGCCGAAAAGAAATTTATACGGGAGATATCTGGATAAGATAAATCTTGGCCTTAAATTATCTTGATTGGATAATACCAAATCTTATAGCTAAAAGTCAAACCCCGCACTGAAAAAATTTTTACTGTGTCAGAGTGCGGCGGTTTCTTTTGCAGCTCCACCCATAGCAGTACCGGCAGCAGACCCGGCAGCAGGGGAGGCAATCAGGAGGCACACCAAGAAGCCCCAGAGGGGACGAAAGACGGATATTCTTAACGTGAGAGTCCCGCATATCATTCTGTCTGTTCATTGTGTGCGCTCCTTTCATTTTGTACTCATGGACACGTCGTCCATAATTATATAAGAGCGGCGGGGAGAAGCCGCCAAGCTATTTACTCCCCGCCTAACCACTTGGGCTGGTTGAAGAATAGCATATCTCAGGGATTAGTTCCACTGTATAATTGCATTATTTTGCAGTTATTTTCCTGTTTTTTTGCCTTATTTTAATAATCAGCCCCAAAATACTCAGACAGGAGGGGCTTATTATGCCGCAAAGCGCAACGATTGAAAAGCTGACCAGGGAGGGTATTATCTCCTTAAACAAAATCTGGGACGAGGAAGGCTGGACTATAGCCGGAATTGTCGAAGAAATGAAAAAGCACGGTGAACAGACGTCCGAAAGCACTGTGCAAAAAATGCGTAAGAAGGGCGCAGAAAACAACACCTATAATTACAATCTTACAATCAAACCAATGCTGCGCGTTTTTGCTCGTATCTCTAATGAGCCCGTGTCGGTCAGCGAAGCCGATACACCCGAAGAAGTTCAGATAGCGACGCTCAATAACACGATACTTATGCGAGAGGCTGACATCGCCGTGTTGGAGACAAAGCTGGCCGCCTCCAATGCAACAGTCAAAAGCCTTACTATCCAGATGGAGGAGAACCGGGCAGCAGAGCAGCGGAAGATTGGGCATCTAAGAGAGCAGCTTGCCGACCAGAGGCAGCTTCTTGACGATAGAAAAGAGTTTATGGGTGAACGCCGGGATTTTATTTTACGCCTGGAAGCTGAGAAAAAGTCTCTGCGCCGCACCGTTAGTGTTTTGGCGATGCTCGTCGCAGTGTTGTCTCTTGTCATTTTTTCCGCTTTGATTATCGACCGCACCAACTCAGGCGTCGGCTTCTTTTGGCTGGAAGAAACGCTGGCGCATGTGTTCGATACACACACAGCAAATCAGGGCGCGGGAGCGTCGCTGTCAATGCTTTTTATGCAGCGGCTATAATTACGTCTACCACGGCCTCAAATGCGCTTGTGGGCGGTTTTGGAGTGTTAAACACAATGAAATGCAAAAGCTGTAAAAGAGAATTGCCGGAGGGAGCAATATTTTGTTGCTGGTGCGGCGTGAAGCAGCTCAAGGAACGACGGGCGAAAACAGAGATTAGTGTGCCCAAGGCCAAGCCCACGGCGGACGGATGGAGAATACAACTGCGTCTCAACGGGCAAAGCATACCGGTCAATGCGTCAACTGAACGGGAGTGCATTGCCAAGGCAAGAGCGATAAAGGCCGGTGTTATAGCGCTGGAGCGCAAGCCGGAGAGCATCACATTGACGGCAGCGATTGACAGATATTGCGACGACAAAGGCAGCGTCTTATCTCCTGAGACTATCCGGGGCTACAGGGTTATACAGCGTAACAGGTTCCCGACTTTAATGACAATGAAGGTAGGCGACATCAGTCAGAACGTTGCACAGAAAGCAGTGAACGCAGAGAGTAAGACCATGTCCAGCAAGACCGTCTCAAATGCCTGGGCGTTCTGCAATACCGTGATTGCTTCCATAACAGGAAAGCGTTTGGAGGTTACAACGGCTCAGGTTGTGAGTGAAGAACGGGCGTGGCTTACGCCTGATCAGATAAAAATATTCTGCGACGGGATAAAGGGCAAGACCTGTGAAATCGGTGCACTTCTGGCCCTCTCATCTTTGCGCCGCTCTGAAATTTTTGGGCTGACTTGGGATAACGTGGATTTGAAAAACAGGGTGATACACGTCAAGGGTGCTGTTGTTTACGACGAGCATCATAAGCAGGTGCACAAGCCGCAGAATAAAAACAAGACTTCACGGCGCACGGTTCCGATTATGATGGAGCAGCTATATATAGCCCTGTCCGCAGTTGAGGACAAGAGTGGTAAGGTGTATAAGGGTGCGGGAGATACCCTAAGAGCGCAAATAAACAGAACGTGTAAAGAGCTGGGCTTGCCGCTTGTGAGCGTTCACGGTCTGCGTCATTCGTTTGCTTCCCTTGCCGCAAGTCTCAAGCTGCCTGAGCATGTAACAATGTCAATCGGCGGCTGGGCTGACGCAAAGACCATGAAGGATATATATACCCATGTGGCAAAACAGGATATTGCTTACAGCAAAAATCAAATGGCGGAGTTTTATAATGCTCAATGATTTGCTTATGCATTGCTTATGCATTTTTGAAAGCCTTGCGGCGCAATGGCTTTGAGATGCCCTTGAGCGGTTCAACTCCCCTCGGCTCCACCAAATAAAAGAAATCCCGTAACCCTTGAAGTTACGGGATTTTCTTGTAATACCAATGCTTTCGGGGTTTTAAGGCTGTGTAAACAATTTGACCATGCTTAAATGAATAAGCAAAAAATAACAAAAATAAGCGCTAAAATGCTTACGGGATTGCTTACGAAAAACAAAGGAAAAGCCGAGGGATAACCCCTCGGCTTCTGTGATTAATGCTCGGCGATTTTTGAGTAGTAAATTGCGGCCTTATCCTCAACTGCGTCGGGGTCGTCAAGCCATGCGTGGGCGAGTTCAGCATAGAATGCTGTGTTTTTGTCTTGTCCGAACTTTTTGGCTACACCGCAATAGTCGTAGTAAACGGCATGGAGAATAGCATACCAATCGGCGGGTTTGTGTTTCCAACCGTGCTGCTGCATGAGGGCTTTAGCCTGCTCATAAGACCAGTGCTCACCACGCTCTGAACCGTCAAGATTACGCATGGAGGCTACCCACTCTTTAGCTGTGTCCTTGTCAAGAGGAGCAACAGACTCAGAATGGGAATAACCACGCTGTTTCTCCCGGCGCTGGCTACTTTCGTCAGAGGGATAGTCATAATGCGCTTCGGTTGCGCCGCCATAACCTATCATGCGCCGTCCTTCGCTTTCACCGCGAAAACTGCCGTCCCCGTAATAGCGATTGTAGGCCATGCGCATTTTCTCTCTGTCATTGCCTGTTTCCATTTCTTCGTACTGACGAGAGCCACGGCTGGGGCCTCTTGTGGGGTCGCCCTCCATAGGGCTGTTGCCGTTTTCGGTGGGGTAGGTATTCATGTACTCACTGCGATAATCGCCGCTTCTGTTGCGGTTATTTTCAGTGATAGTCCATTTACGACGGTATTTTTCCTCGTCGTCACCCATCCGGGGAGAGTCGTAGCCGTTGCGGTAGCTGCCCTCGTAGTTCATGCCGGTGTCGTTTTTTATTTCGGAAGTATAGCGTCCCCGGCTGTCTCGTCTGCGTCTGGCCTCGGTCTCATTCTGCGTAGCAGACCGTACCATGGTCATTCTTGCAAGACTATTCACGCACCGTCACCCCCTCCGGGAGCTGCGACGGGGGCTGTACCGTCAATCGCGGCAAGTCTGTTGTCGGGAGCACAGCAACCACGACCAAGCATCTTGAACACGCCACCGGTAGCGGTCGTGCCGACGATGGTAGAATATCTGGTACGGGTTCTGAGAGAACTGGCTACAACTTGGGCGCAGCACTGATTTGTCAAGGGGTATTCCTCTGCGCCGTCGCCTATTGTAATAACCACGGGAGCGGTGATGGTAGTTGCAGCGGGAATAGTCTGGGCAATTACAAGGCAATATTTGCAGCCGTCAAGGTAACTGCCAGCGGGGAGATTGATTGTGAGTGTGCCATCGGCAAAGGTCACGGCCTGAGAGATAATCAGACGGTCGCAGAGCTGGCACACGCTTTTGCAGTTAGACATAATTTAAGCTCCTTTCAGGGGAGGCGTAAGCCTCCCCGATGTCCAGTGTGTCAGCAGCCGCAGCCGCAGTTATTACCGCCGCCGCTGTAGCCGTAGCCAATGCCAACAGGGTTGCCGTAACAACAGTTGGGATTAGGAACGATATAGGCGGGGACCGCTTCGGGAGTGCGCAGCCTCCGAATGAGTTCAGCAGTCTGGGCCTCCTGATTTGCCGTAATAAATGCGTTCTGGTTTGCCTGAGATGCCGCAAACTTGAGAGTCTGGTTCTCGTCTCTGAGAGCCTGGAGCTGGTTATTAACCATGAAGTCCATCAGACCTCTGTAATTTGCGTTCTGGTTGTCGATGATGTCTCTTGTGGTGTTCTGAATGGTGTTGCTGAGATTACAGAAACCAGTGGCCATGTCGTACTTGACAGAGTCAAGATTTCTGTTGGTGGTGCAGCAGCAGTCGGATATCTGGTGGCTGAGGTCGCAGATGCTTCTGTCTACACCGTAGAAACCGGAGCTGATAGCATTGTTGAGAGCATAGGTGCTGTCACAGATGCCCTGCTGCACACCTCTGACGGCGCTGTCAATGTTCTGAATAGCAAAGCCGTCGTAAAGCTCGGCACGGGTCAGTGCGCCATTCATCATCATGCCGCCCCAACCGCCGCCAAAGCCGCCAAAGCCGCCGCCCCAGCCTCCACCAAAACCAAGCATGGCGAGTATGATAATGGCCCATATGCCATCTCCCCAACCGCCAAAGCCTCCATTATTGCCCTCGCTCTGGCCCATCATGTAGCCGAGGGAGAGGTCGCCGGAATTTTCGCCCATATAAAAAGGCTCCTTTCAAGTTTTATTCACAATCAGGCCGTACGCTCCCGTTGTGTACTGTGTCGGGAGGCGTTTTAGTCAAGACCGCCAAAACTGAAAAGAGCTTTGCTCTGTATTTACTTGTCAGCGAAAGCCAAGACGCTTATACATATCTTCCGGGGAAAGGCCCCGTTCCTTCATCATGTTCATGGCTATTTGCTGTAGTTGCTGGTGGGATTTGCCTTGTATAATCTGCATTGCTTGTGCGGCTCTCGGGTCTTTCGCCTGTTGAGCCTGCATAAATGCCCGAACGACCGGATGTTGCATGGGGTTATTCGTCGTCCTCGCCTCCAGTCCGTGTTATTCTCCGCATCAGGTCAGCGCAGAACCGGTCAAACTCCTGTCTGGTGACATAGTCCAGAGCGGGCGCAGAGTTATCACCAAACTGCTGTTTGAAGTCCAGAATGTCGCTTGCGCCGGTGGAGGGATTAAACCTCTTGACGTATATCATACCGTGGGCCATGTCTGGCATTATCAGGGGCCGCATAAAGTCCGCAGGGCTTGCAACTGCCTCCTCTCTGCTCGTCACAGGCCGACAGGCAAAAGCATCTTGCGCGTTCTGACTCTGGGGCTGCTGTGGCTGCTGGTAGGTCTGGAAATACTGGGGTTGATTGTATCCGTAACTCTGGGGCTGGTAGCCGCCGAAATTATAGGCCATTGCTGCGCCTCCTTTCTGCGCTTATGATAAACGGCAAATGACGAGAGCGGCAGTGTCCACATCTGGACATAAAAAAAGCACCCTGTTAAGGGTGCTTAGAAAAGGGGAGAAGCGAATAAGTGTGTGCCGTTAGCCCTGTATGAGTCATTCCAGAGGTTTACAACTTCGTAGGCTTGTTTCTTCGTAAAGCAAATATTAGCGTGTATTATGCCGCCGATATTATCTAAACGAGACTTTATGTTGTCAGCTTCACTGACTGTCATAACAAAAGCGTGATAGCCGGGTTCTGGTGCTCTCTTTTCATCAGACTCAAAAATGCTCTCGTTCTTGTCCTGGCAGACGGTAACGGCAATGTAAAAGTTTTTCATAGTTCGGTCTCCTTCTTTCTTTAATTTTCCGGTCAAAGCGTTTCATTAACTTATAACTGTTCCGTTGTCGGTCTGGCTAATGGTGTAGCCCATGATTTCAAGAGCTTCAATAAAGCCTAACTGGGTGTGGTCTATCTCATTGAGTTTCCTGCGTATCTGGGCAGCGGTCATAACGGCGCCGCTGTCATTTCTGCTACATATCCGGTTGTACTTCTGCCAATGCCGGTCATAGTCGGCGGTAAGCTCGTCGTATTTAGCGATAAGTGCCTTTTTGATTTCTTCGGTCATGGTGTTTCTCCTTCTTTCGTATCTTGTAAAATCTTTATGTTAATTAGATTTACTGCCAATCAGGATTTCTTCACCGTCTTTGACGATTATATATCGGTTGTCGCCTATCCAGACAATGCAAGAGGCGGACACATTATACTGCTCTGCAAGCTCAATTATGTCATTCTGTGCCTTTGCTATGCACACATCGGCTATGCTTTTCATGCGTCTTTAGCCTCCTTTATTCAGTTAGATAAATTTGAAACTAAAAGCAGGGATGCGCTCATACTGACCATTGCGCCAACGCATTAAGAACGCTGTGCATATTCCGTTTTCCAACTGCCACATGCTGGCCTTGCCAAAATCCATTCTATAGCCCATGCCATCATTAGCCTTGGATATAGGGTGTTCGGGATCGTCTTTGATTACGCTATAAAAAGCATTGGACTGGAGAATATGGGGGACTCTTATCTGACCGACACAATCAGGACGAATATTATGCTCGGTAAACACAAAAGGCATTTTAGCCTGAATAGCCTTTTTAAGCTGAGACAGATTTTTTATTTCCATTTTATAATCCTTTCTGCCGGGATTAGCCGCTCGGCTCGGCTTGGGTTTATTTATTCTTCTTCAATAACTATTTCGCCGCCGCAATATCCCTCTTTGATACACTCGGCTATATGTTCCAGTGTAGCTTCGTCCAAGTCATCCCAGCGGACAGCTTCACCCTCAAGCGTCAATTCAAAACTTACACTCCACCAGCCTGTTTTCATTTTTGCTTCTCCATTCTCCCCGTGTAGCCGATAGGTCAGCTTATTAATCAGGCGTTCAGCTCAAAAAATATCTCGTCTTCATAGTATTCTGCCATATCAACGGCAGCAGTCCAGCGGGCTGTCACGTCAAAGTGATAGCCGAACTCCCGGTTGTACATATCACTTGCAGCCGTGGCAATGTAGTAAAAGAGATCAGCGGCCTTCTCGCGGTCATAGGTGCCCTTGCCGGCCTTGCGTCTGAGGTTGGTAATCGCCGGGGTAATGCTGCGGCGGTAGAGGTCGCCGGTGTTGGTCGCGTACAGGAATAACTCGCGGGCTTCATCGCTGGGTTTGTATGTCATGGATTTGGTATGTTTCATTGTCTTTTCTCCTTTATCATACGTCAACGTATGTCTATATTTTAGAGGGCTTTGATTAGCCCTCAATAAATTTTGTAAGTGCTTGACGGAACAGCTCTGACGTTCCGACGTTTGCTTTGTTCGCCTCAATGTATTCTATCAGGTCTGCATCATCTTTGAGCCGTAACCGGATAGAGTAAATTTTTTGATTTTCCACATCCCAGCGGCGGCGAACTTCATAGCTGGTATGCTCAGCGGCTTTCTTCGGCATGCGCCACCTCCTCGCCATCGTCAATAAACTCCGTTCCATCGTCAAAGACGATGCCCTTTTCAACAAAGGTCAGTGTAGTAAACAGACCAGCGGTGGCGGGATTTCGCATCTGTTTTTTAGTAAGCATTTGCACGGCCTTGTACTCAGGCAGGGCAGTCAGCACAGCTCTCATGATATCCCGGCAGTCCTGTGTGGATATGTGCTTGTGTCCGATTTCCTTGGCGACTTCGTATAGAGAAATAACTCTGTCGCTCTCGCCTCTCTTAATAATTGCATCAACAACAATCTGCTTGAATTCCTTCATTTTTTCGTTTCCTCCTCGCTTATCTCTGTGCCATTACATTAGCACATACGGAAACGTATGTCAACATCTTTTTTCCTCTTCGTGAAATATGCACAAGATTAACCACAGCTTTCTGTGCAATCTGTATCAATCCTGTATAAACTGCCCTTTTCCCCATTAATTACCCTATATTATCCCTTATTTGTACCATTTATAAGACTATATTACACTACCCAGAGTATATATTATTCTCTTATTATCCAGAGGGATATTATACTACACTGTCCTATATATTATTATATATTATTTATATATTAATATATTATATATATTATATCTTGTATATATAGTCCTGTATTATAGGCTTATAAGTTATAGAAATGTTGTTCAGTATTATGTGTTAAAGGATGTATTATAGGATGTATCTAAGGGAAATAGATATATAATTAATAGGCCCCAAAGTTTACGCGCAGGGGAGCAAGGCCAGGGAATTATCAAAGCTGAACAGACTCTTTTTCTCTTTGTTCCCATAAGTTCGCTTAATAACTATTATGCGAAGTTTATTTTATACACATTAGGGTAAAGTGTATAACAAATAGGGGCAAGTGTATCAGCTCTGTGTCTATATGTTTGCTGCTTGGTTGCAAGAGGTTTCAATACCAATTACAGACAGGGCTGGGCGTGGAGCAATAACCCCGGCGGGGCTGGGCGTGGGTGTGCCAGGGCGCAGAGCATGAAGCCGGAGCGGTTCTATTTTTCAAGGGGGTAGCGGAAAAACAGGGGGCCT
>JAZNZM010000270.1:0-6189 GCA_045594965.1 Oscillospiraceae bacterium
CACTCTTGATCTTGATAATCTGCCCCTTACCGAGGACGGCAAGGTTGATTTTTCCAAGGACTTCTTCGGCAAGAGCACCAACCTCACCGTTTCCGGCCAGCTGAATGCAGAAAACTTCGCCATGGCCTTTGGCGATGTCTATACCTTCGGCCCCACCTTCCGCGCCGAAAACTCCAACACCCAGCGTCACGCTGCCGAGTTCTGGATGATAGAGCCCGAGATGGCTTTCGCAGACCTGAATGACGACCTTGAGTGCATGGAGGCAATGGTCAAGTATATTATCAAGCGCACTCTGGAGCGCTGCCCCATGGAGATTGATTTCTTCAACTCCTTCGTGGACAAGGGTCTCAAGGAGCGCCTTATCCACGTGGCTTCCTCCGACTTCGGCCGTGTCACCTACACCGAGGCTGTGGAGCTTCTCCAGAAGAGCGGTCACAAGTTCGAGTACCCCGTACAGTGGGGCATCGACCTGCAGACCGAGCATGAGCGCTACCTCACCGAGGAGATTTTCAAGCGCCCTGTTTTCGTCACCGATTATCCCAAGGAGATCAAGGCCTTCTATATGCGCCTCAATGATGACGGCAAGACCGTCGCCGCCGCAGACTGCCTTGTTCCCGGCATCGGCGAGATCATCGGCGGCAGCCAGCGCGAGGAGCGTCTTGAGGTGCTCACCTCCCGCATGGCAGAGCTGGGTCTCAATGAGGAGGATTACTGGTGGTATCTGGATCTGCGCCGCTACGGCTCCTGCCGCCACGCAGGCTTCGGTCTGGGCTTCGAGCGCATGGTCATGTACCTCACCGGTGTCAGCAATATCCGCGATGTGGAGCTTCATCCCCGCACCGTGGGCAATGCCGATTTCTAAGAAAAGTTTAAATTTTGACTATATACACCACGGCCCCACCGTGGTGTATAATACATTTAAAGGCTTCCCCGGGGCTTGGAACATATTTTTTCGTAGGGATCGATGCCCACATCGACCCGACGGGCGATTCGTGAATCGCCCCTACGGGGGCAGTGCCTGTTGTTTTGCAGGGGTCGGGTTTCCCGACCCGCGGACGAGCGATGCTCGCCCCTACGAATATGCATATAACCTAGGGCGCGCCGCCCCTGCGCCATAGGGGGAAGCTGACTGATGAGGAGGATGAAACACCATGAAGCTTCATAAAATGGGCGAGATTGCCTTCATACCGGGAGTTATCCTGCTCTCCCTTGCAACGGTTCTGATGAGCAAGGCGGGCTTTGGGCTAAGCATGGTGGTATCCCCGGCCTATGTGCTGGCGGATTGGGTGAAGGTGATACCCACCGGCACCATGTGCTACATATATCAGGGCATTCTCGTAATTGCCACCAGCCTTGTCTGCGGCAGATTCAAAATAAGCTACCTCGTCACCTTCGTCTCCGCTGTGCTTTTCGGTGTGTTTGTGGATATTTTCGGGGGCTTGCTGAGCTCTTTCCAATCGATTGGAATGTGGTCAAGAACAGTCCTTTTTGCCGTGGCCATTCCCATAAACTCCATGGCTATCGCCCTGCTTTTGCACAGCTACCTGCCCCCTCAGGCTCCGGAGCTTTTCGTCCGTGAAATAAGCAAAAAATTCGGCTTTAAGATGCACAAAACAAAGTATGTCTACGACCTTTGCTCCTGCGCCGCCAGTATAATCATGAGTTTTGCCATGCTTGGCGAGCTTCGCCATGTTGGACTGGGAACGGTGGTCTATGCCTTCGTCAATGCGCCGCTGATAGGCGTATTTGGGGGCTGGCTTGAAAAAATCGCGGATTTTGAACCGAGAATCATGTGGCTGAGAAAACTCTGTGACAAATAAACAAATTATAAATGCAAAAACCGCCGCCGTGTTGGCTGCTGTTTTTCGTCTGAAAAAACATTATCGTAGGGCGCGTCGCCCCCGGCGCGCCACACCACCCGTAGGGGCGATTCACGAATCGCCCGTCGGGTCGATGTGGGCATCGACCCCTACGAAAAAATGCTACAGGCCGTAGGGCGCGCCCTGAAACGGACAATAACCGCTTTGTTTGTAGGGGCGACCTGTGGCCGCCCGCGGGGCGGCCGGGTGTCCGGCCCCTACGATGGGTGCTTTGATGTTCACACCCTTTCGTAGGGGACGGGTTTCCCGTCCCGTTTTGCGCCTTTAATCCACCCTCTCTGTTGCCTTCCAATCGGCAACGAACTCTCTTGCGGTTTCGATTATGCGCTTGCTGCTCTGGAGCTTCAGGCTGAGAGTGGGCTTATTGCCCGCCTCCACCTTCACACGGCCCTTATATTTGGCCTGGGCGTAAAGCTCGCTGACTCTGGCCATATCAAAGTCCGTCAGCACAAAGCGGATAAAGCCGCTTTTCTGGCTGATGTCCGCAATACCTGCTCCTGTGGCCTCGCCCCGAAGGAGAGCCACGTGGATGAGGCTGTTAACAGATGAGGGGGGATCGCCGAAGCGGTCAATAAGCTCGTCGGTGAGGTCGTCGGCCTCCTCCTCTGTGCGTATGAGGGCAATGCGGCGGTAGAGATCCATGCGTATCTCGGCAGAAGAGACATAGCGCTCGGGGATATTTGCGCTGACTGCCAGGTCGGCGGCGCACTCGGCACGCTTCTCGGTCTTGATGCCCCTTTCCTCAAGCACAGCCTCCTCGAGAAGCTTCAGATACATATCGTAGCCCACATCGGTCATGTGTCCCGACTGCTCCGCGCCCAGAAGATTGCCCGCGCCGCGGATCTCAAGGTCGCGCATGGCAATGCGGAAGCCGCTGTTGAACTCCGCAAACTCCCTTATGGCGCTGAGACGCTTTTCTGCAACCTCCGTCAGCACCTTATCCTTGCGATAGGTGAGATATGCGCTGGCGCGGCGGTTACTTCGGCCAACGCGGCCGCGTATCTGGTGGAGCTGGGCAAGACCCATCTTGTCCGCGTCCTCTATGATGAGGGTATTCACATTTGGTATGTCAATGCCCGTCTCAATAATGGTGGTGCACACCAGCACCTGAGTCTCTCCGTTTGTCATGCCCTCCATGGCAAGGGTGATGGATTCCTGATCCATCTTGCCGTGGGCTATGTCCACGCTGACCTCGGGCAGCAGCTTCATTATCCGGGAGGCGGTTCGCTCTATGCTCTCCACACGGTTGTGAAGATAGAAAACCTGTCCGCCCCGCTGAATCTCACGGCGAATGGCGTCTGCCACCACGCCCCAGTCATGCTCCATAACATAGGTCTGCACAGGCAGTCGGTCCTGAGGCGGCTCTTCAAGGGTGGACATATCCCTTATGCCGCTCATTGCCATATTCAGGGTGCGGGGAATGGGCGTAGCGGAGAGGGTGAGCACGTCCACATTGCGGCTCATCTCCTTAAGACGCTCCTTGTGGCTTACGCCAAAGCGCTGCTCCTCGTCTATGACCAGAAGGCCAAGGTCCTTGAAGTTGATGTCCTTCTGCAAAAGGGCATGGGTGCCTATGACTATGTCCACGCTGCCCTCGCTTATGCCCCGCTTGGTGGCTTTTATCTGGGTGGCGGTGCGAAAGCGGCTGAGAACTTCGATTTTGATAGGGTAGCCGAAAAAGCGCTGCATGGCGGTCTGGTAATGCTGCTGAGCCAGCACTGTGGTGGGCACAAGTATCGCGGCCTGTTTGCCGTCAAGGACGCATTTCATCACGGCGCGGAGGGCAACCTCTGTCTTGCCGTAGCCCACGTCTCCGCAGAGCAGACGATCCATGGGGGTGGAAGACTCCATATCCCGCTTGATATCGGCAATGCATCTCAGCTGGTCATCGGTCTCCTGATAGCCGAAGGCGTCCTCAAACTCCTCCTGCCATGGGGAGTCGGGGGCGAAGGCATGGCCGGGGAGGCGCAGTCTCTCGGCATAGAGACGGATAAGCTCCGCTGCCATCTCCTTTGCGGCGGCCTTGGCACGGGTTTTCACCCTTGACCACTCGGCGCCGCCCATTTTGCTGAGCTTCACAACCTTGTCCTCGCCGCCGCCAATATACTTGCTCACAAGGTCCAGCTGGGTGGCAGGCACATAAAGACTGTCGGTGCCTGCGTAGGCTATCTTCACATAGTCCTTTTCAACTCCGTCCACCTTCATTTTGACAATGCCGTTGAAGCGGCCTATGCCGTGGTATTCGTGGACAACAAGGTCGCCCACGCTGAGATCTGCATAGCTGTCCAGCTTCCGCCTGTTGGAGTCCGCTGCGGCCTTTTTCCGCCGTCCCTTGCGGAAGCCCGGCTGGAGTATTTGGGCATCGGTGAGGACGGCAAGGCCGGAATTGGGATACTCAAAGCCTCCCGAGAGGGCACCCACAGCCACCACGCACTCGCCCTTTTCTATCCGGGCAGAGATATCGGGAATAATACGGGAGGTAATATTTCTGTCTGCGAAAAATGTCCGCAGGGAGCCTGCCCGCCGTTGGTCGGAGGCCAGCACCACCACGGCAAAATTGCGGCTTATATAGTGCTTCACATCGTCGCAGGCGGTTTCAAGGCTGCCGCCGTAGGAGGGGAGCTGCTTGGCGGTGATGCCCACAATGGCCCCCGGTTCAGGGGAAATGCGGCCTGTGGTGAAGTTTTCGCCCATGACAATGGGCATATCCATGAGCTTTTCTGCGCTTTCGGCCCACGGACGGCGGAAATCCGCGGCCTTGCCCAGAAGACTTCCGCTCTGGAGCAGAGCTTCAAGGTCGGCGCTCAGCAGCTTCAGCTGATCCTCGCTGAGACGGGCGCAGCGTGTAGGCTCGGAGATAAAAACAAGAGCATCCATGGGTATATAGTCCAGAGCGGATGAATACTCAGGGTAAATAATGCCCATGTATCTGTCGGCGGCAGCCAAGCTCCCGGTCTCACGAAGCTTCTCTGCGTCCCTGCGAAGAGTCTGGCTGAGAAGCTGGTTTTCCGTCTTTTTGCTGCGCGACGCGCTGAGGGCTGCCTTGCCCAGCTCGTCCGCAAGGGCGGCTGTGCCGCCTTCAAAAAGGCCGGGCAGAGTTTCGGCAGAGGGGAGAATGCGGCAGGAATCTATGTTTTCCACGCGTCTCTGGCTCTGGAGGTCGAAGAGACCCATGGAGTCGATGCTGTCGCCCCAGAACTCAATGCGCACGGGGTTCAGATAGGCAGGAGAGTAAAAATCCAGTATGCCGCCTCTGCGGGAATACTGTCCCGGAGCCTCCACCTGCACACGGTGCACATAGCCGCAGCGGATGAGGTGTTTTTCCACCTCTTCCATGGCTATGTCCTCACCGTCATTTATTGTAAATGAGGCCTCCAGCAGGGTTTGAGAAGGCATGCTGCGCTGGCAGAGAGCTGCCACGGAGCAGACGCTTATGGGAGGCGTGCCATCGGCCAGAGCCGCAAGGGCGGCAAGGCGCTTTTGCTCCTCACCGCGGCTGACAGAGTCGGCGGCAAAGAGATTCAGCTCCCTTGAGGGCAGCAGCAGGGCGCTTTCGCCCAGCAGGTTCTCAAGGTCCCGGGCCATTATCTCTGCGCTCTGGTCGTCGGGGCAGATCACAAAAAGGGGAAAGCCCATCTCACGGCGCAAAGCGGCAGCAGCGTGGGCGCGGGAGGATGCTCCTATGCCGCTTATAAGCACGGGGCATTTGCCCGCGTCAACGGCGCGGAATACAGGGCTCCATTCACTTGTCCAGAATATGTTTGACATATATGTTCTCCTGATAAATGCTGCGGTTTTGTAGGGGAGGCTATCAGCCTCCCCTGGGCGGATAATATCCGCCCCTACAGCCAAAGCTTTAGAAACACCATTAGCCAAGAACCGACAGGATACCCCCCTGCGGTCTTGGCTTTGGTATTGTATCATTTTTTTGTTGTGAAAACAAGGGGAATAAGCTGCTTGCTGCCGCCATATGCGGGCGATTCACGAATCGCCCGCGGGCGGCGAAAGGTCGCCCCAAGGGAAACGAAGGCACTGCATCCGTAGGGCGGGCTGATCTCAGTCCGCCGGTATAAACATCTGCTGCACGGTTCGATGAATGGGTATTGCCTCCGGCGGGTGACTTTTGTTATGGGACGAAAGTCACCAAAAACCCATTCAAGGAAGAAATGTATTTCTCCCTTGAAAAACCCTCATTCGCTGCGGAATAGGATTTATGCGTGGTGCCACATAATCGGGAACCTAAGTCCATACAATTTGCCCTTTATTTCCGCTGCCGCTGCTGCTACGCAGAGCATGACATTGCCGCGTC
>JAZNZM010000271.1:0-2585 GCA_045594965.1 Oscillospiraceae bacterium
GGCCACTTCGTGGCCACCTTCCCCCAGGGGAAGGCTCAATAATGTATTCAATATTAAAGAGCCATGGTGCTTCAATGCACCATGGCTCTCTTAATATTTACTCTTTGATTATCTCGGGCAGTTCCACCACATACTCATCAACAGCGTAGCGGGCAAAGCCCTCCTTGATGGTCTCGCGGCCCTTGGCGGCCCGTCCGTGACCCCAGCGGATACCGTTTTCGTGGAGCTCCTGTCCGGCAGGGCTCCAGCGGTTGGCCTTTCTGGATTCCCGGCTGAACTCTACCACAAGCTCACCCTCCACCATTTTCAGGTCGGCCTTGGTGAGGCACTGGGGACAGTACCATCCGTCAGCGCGCTTTTCAATAAAGGTGCCGTGGCAGTCGGGGCAGACACCGGCCTCGCCTTTATAGGAGAGTTCCTCTCCCCTTTCTTTTTTCAGCAGAGCCTCCGCCACATTCTCGCCCAGCTCACGCATGCGCTCCAGCACGCCTTCTGTAAGGAAAACATTGCCCTTGGCGTTTACGAAATCCCAGTGGGCAGAGTCCACCAGAGTCTCATAGCAGCCGATTATCTCCATGCATATCATGCGGACAAAATTGGGGGTGAAGTTGGTCCAGTCGGTGCCGCCGATGGAGAAGGCCGCGCCGATCTTGGGGGATTTATGAATGACATCACGGTAGTCGCCGCTGGCGTGGACCTTGTTGAGGAACTTGATAAGCTGGCCGGTGGGCAGCAGATTGTAGGCAGGGCTGGACACGATAATGGCGTCAGCCTCGCGCATGAGCTGCTCGATGAAGAAGAAGTGGTCGCTGCCGTTTTTGTGTATGCAGCGAAACTCCCAGTTGCCCTTGAGGTGGCTGACCATGCAGGTCTCGCAGCCAATACAGGTGTTTATTTTGGTCTCCTGAATGCGGACAAGCTTGCACTCCGCTCCGCATTTTGCCTCAATGGCACGGAAGGCCTCTTTCATCATTATCTCGGTATTGCCGTTTTTTCTTCCGGCACAAAGACCCAATACTTTCATTTTCCGTCCCCCAAAGATTACTTCATATACTTGCCGTAGCTGAACACGGTGTCCTTCCAGGCTTCCATGTTCTCCATCTTCACCTGGTCGAGAGCCAGGCTGTTGCTCATGATATAGCCGCCGCCGGGAGCGAGGGTGTCGATCATGCGCTTGGTGTGGTCGATAACTCTCTGCTTGTCGCCCATCATCAGATACTCGGTAGGCATACCGCCTGCAATGCAGGCCACGCCGCCGAGGATCTCCTTGGCCTTCACCAAGTCCACGTCCTCGAAGAAGTAGATGACCTTGCCCTTGGGCACATCGGCCAGCACTTCAAGACGGCTGTGATACTTGCCCTCGCAAATTACCAGAGGAGTCATATCCTCGGCGATAATGGCCTCCAGAACCTTCTTGAGACCGGGCCAGTAGAAGCGCTTGTAGTTTTCAAGGCTCATGAAATCATCCACGCCGCAGTGGAGGGGCACAAAAACATACTGGGCATGCTGCATCTTTGCGGTGTTGATGAAGGCGGGAATGTGTCTCTCGCATATCTCAAGGGCCTTTTCAAGACGCTCGGGCTCCTCAATGCAGTCCATGCAGGCCTCCATGATGCCGCGGATGTGGTCGGCGTACTCATCGAAGGGGCACATGCATGTGGCGCCTCCGAAGGGGATGAAGCCCCGCTCCACACTGTGCATTGCCTGTGCGGCGCACTTATCCAGATTATCCATAATGAGCCTGCCGGTGTCCATCATGGCCTGCAGTGTGGCCTGCATGGGAGGCGCGCCGAGGGGGGCCAGAGAATAGATAACGGAGTTCATCATGGCGTTGGGATTGAGCATGGCGAGAGGGCCGAAGGCGGCATACTTCTGGGGCAGCACCTTCTGGAAAAGGAACCAGCTGGGGTCCCGGAGAAAATCGTCGAATTCCTCGTCCTTCAGAAACTGCTTGTCTATGTACTGATAGGGCACATCATCCCCCAGATTATAGAGCTTGCCGGGGAAGCGGCAGCAGGTGGACACCGCCCTCTCCATGGCAGGAGAGGGAAAAACGGTGGGCAGATTTATAAGGTCAGGCTCGAAGCGGTCCAGAACAGCGTCCAGAGCCCCATCCAGAGTGGAGACGTCTCTCATGCTGTCGCCGAAGGAAACGCCGTAATTGAGCTGATAAAAGTTATTGAAGGTTGGGATAAAGGGCACTCGGTCAGGTTCGTGAAGGGAAACGGCGGTCTGAATTCTCATTCCGCGCTGAGCAATGGGGGGAAGAAAATCCATGTTCATTCTCCTTGCAGAATTATTTTTAGCTTTTATATCTCGATTGCGGCCATGTATCCGCCTCTGGTGGCCTGGTCAACCTTACCGGGGGCAACGGCATCGCCGATAACGGCAACGGGGACATCTCCTGCTGCGGCCTTGAGAGCCTCTACGCTGCGGCTGCGCATGCCCAGAGCATAGAGCACGGTATCGGCCTCAAGGGTCTTTTCCTCCCCGGTGGGCAGAAGCACGCGGACAAAGTTTTCACCAACTTCAAGGCAGCGGGTATTGTCAAGGAGCGTCATGCCTTCCTTGTCCATCTCACGGGC
>JAZNZM010000272.1:0-6461 GCA_045594965.1 Oscillospiraceae bacterium
GACCAACACCAGGGATAAGTCCTGATAATATACCTGTTAGAACCGGATTGTAAGGGTCATAAGGGTCTCTGACATATGACTTTGGATCATATAAATTCTTATAATCCCTATATTTCATATTCTGCTTAATAGGTGCAGATGCCTGTAATTTTGTATTTGACTGCTTATCAAAGTACTCTATTTTTCCATTCTCAAAAGTAATCAATTCAACATCCTTACTATTTATTGAGTATGTAGGGCCACTTAAATTGTCATAGGGCTTATACTTTACATAATCAGGTGTAATCTCCAAGACCTTAACAGACACTCTATTTCCCGCCCTCGTTTTGATAATATCCTGTCCGCAAAGAGTCTGATAATGGAATATCAAACCTAACACGCTAACAAGAATGATAATAACCTTTTTCATAATCATTTATATTTAGTTAAACAAAAAAAGCGTGCACTACACCTGCACGCCATCAAGGGCTACCACACCCCATATCTCTGCAAGTAAGCACACGCATAAACGGTACTCACCTAATGAGATATATTATTATGCCTTTTCTTTATCTGTGTGGTAGTTCGATGGCGATTAGGCACTATATGTCGTGCAAATATATGAAATAAAATGAAAGGGAGAACCTCTCGGCTGTCCCTTTTCCGCTAAAATGTTATGGATGTAAGTATGTCAGAAACTATTGAAGAATCATCTGTTTTCTTCTCTCATATTCTTCCGGTGAACTTCTCTGATATGTGAGGAACTTCTCGGCAAGTACAGCCTTATCCTCAATTATTCCGAAATCATCTTCATATAGTCCAGAGTCTGATAGATAATAATGCCTTTTATGGAGCTGGTCGGCAAGTTCCAAGATCTGCTGATATATGCCGAATGCTTCCATTTCATCGGCAGTCAGGGTATATGTGCGTTTCTGCACGATCGCATCCTCAATCTCCTGCGATATGACCCACTTTCCGTCAACCTCCCGCACATCCTTGTCAAACCTCAACTTGTTGATGGTCATCACACTCGCAAGCCGTGAAATATACTCATTGGGGCAGGATTCCCAAGCCTTTTTTCGGAAGTCATCTCTGAAATACTCCGGCATACCTGTCCGACTGATGTATTCCTCGCACTCCTGCATGACAGCCTTTCTCTTGTAGTCAGCACCTTTCTTCTGATATTCAGATGCTTCTTCCAAGGTAGCTTCACCTGCTGATGCAAGTACCGTCTGAATCCTTGATAATTTATCGTTGAGGGTTGAAATTTCCTCGTTAATAAAGTTACGGCTGATAGCCGAAACGAATGATATTGGTATTATTTGTTTCATATCAAAATCTTATTTAGAATTATTCAAAAACTTAAAAATCAAGGACTCTTTCGTTAAAGTCGAGCTCACCCTGTTCGTGTCTTCTCCACAGGATGCGGAGTGACTCCTGAATCCTGTTTTCCCGAAGCAGTTTGGATGCGGTGGCGGTAGCAGACGGCATACTTGCCTTGTCGCTGATTGCGATCTGATAAGCCTTTCCTGCTGGAACTCCGAGGACTCCGACAAGCATAACGAAGAGCTTTTCTTTCGGTGGCAGTCCGAGTGTTATTCGGTTGGGTAACATAATGTAATAGGTGCTACAAGGTAATAAGTCCAAACGTCTTCATTCTCTTCATCTTTGGTGGCGGTCAGTTGAGCCGAGAAATTCAGTTCCCTATCAATTTCAACAAAGTAACCGATTCTACCTCTCTCGCTATGTATAAGCATATATTTCGCGGCTGTAGCCCGAATGATGTCAATAGCAGCCGAGGTGTAACTGATTGCCGGAACTCCCTTTATCCTGCGTTCTGACAAATAGACAGAGAACTCACGAAAGCCGACTTTCACATCGGCCATTTGACCCTCGATGCTGATTGATATGTCCTCATCCCTTACTTGAAGTTCCGAAGATATTGCCTGCCGAAGCAGGGCCTGTATTGCTGTCTCTTTTTTCATCTTTGTTGTTGTTATTTGGTTGCTATCCCATAAAATTCCCATAGAAAATCCTTATTTCAGGTACTTGTAATGGTGTTTTTTGCGTTACGGGAATCGTGGGAGTCTTCTTCCAAAAGTTTCCTACGCAGGGCGTATATTTGCCTATATATTGCCTTTATAACCATAAATATATATTTTAGAATATGACTCCCACACTTCCCATAATTAAGTTTACTTATTGATATTCAATGTTTTACAAACGGGAAATCCTGCAAAAATTGATTCCCACAGGATTCCCACGATTCCCATTAGGTCGGCAAATCCGCATCAGACTCAACAAGAAAGTGCATCGAGCTTTTCTTGATCTTCTTGAATTGGAGCTTGCTCATCCTTTCTGAAAACTTTGCCTTGGTCATTTGGCTATGGTTGTTATCACGGCACCATGTCTTGAAAGCCTGAAAGAGGGTCTCCACGGACTTGGATTCTGTTTCGCTCGGCCTGAGCTCGCACTCATCGACGAACATCGCCACACTATCGCTGTCTTTGCGGAACTTCCTTTTAATCGCCTCAATTGCCTTGCTTTCGGAAAAATCCGCCTCGGAAAGAAGTCGCTTCATGCCCTCAATGATCCACAGGAGAACTCCCATTCTCTCGGGCTTCATCTTCTCGAACAACTGCCTATCAACCTTATCCAGCGGTATTTGATTCGGGAATTCCAAAATCAAGAACCTGCGGAAATAGCCGTCTGAAAAGTCTGTCGAGACAGGCAGGGCGTTCACCGCTATAATGCTATGAGGATAGTTGTCGGTAATCATCGGCTGCTGGTAGAGAATCTTCGCAGTTAATGGCTCGCCTGACGCGTATTGCTTAAATATGCCTTCGTTGCCTATCTTAATAAGACTTCCTGAATCATAGCAGATATTCGCCAGCTTACCAACCATATTGGCGATGTATATTCCACTCGATTCGGTGATCTGTGGCAGAGAGAAGTGAGTCACATTCTCTTCTCCAAGTGCATACGAAATCATCTTCAGGATGACGGACTTTCCATTGCGCCCCTCTCCCACAAGTACGCCTATTTTCTCGTGCCTACTATCGGGAAATAGAAGATAGCCACACATTTCCTGAAGGACATTTGCCGTGTCCGCGTCAAGAGCATCAGCGACCACTTGGCGGAAGATCGGACAATCTGCATCGGCTTGGAAATCGAGGTCGGGAAACACTATATTCGTCTGAAATTCCGGACTATGGGGATGCAAGGTCATATCAGCTGTATCAAGGACACCATTACGAAAGACCATATATCGGCTGTTCGGTTTCCACATCGTGCTTGTGCTTATCATATCCTCGACCACAAACTTGGCTATTGGCTCAGAAGATTTGTGGCGATAAACTGAGCCAATGTTCATAACTTCCATTGCCCTACGGATGAGAAATGCAAACTTCTTAATGTCGATGCGTTCATAGAAGATACCATTAAAGAGGTATAAACTATAAGCCGAATCGGCATATGCGAACCGCACTACCGCATCCCCCTCTGAGCCTACTATCCAACGATTGAACCAATCTCGCATATCAGCCTCCAGAGCAACATTCACAGATTGATGTCCAGTTCCTTTTCCCGATAGACTTGCACCGATGTTTTCGATAATGTATTCAAGAAAATCTGCGAACCTTTCTTGCGGAAGTTCTTGATTTACACTATATTTGTACTCGGTAGTCTTGAGAGCGTTGATGTCCGGCAGGATGTCTGCGCTCTTTATTATTTCTCTCATTATTCCGTCCTCCTTACTTTTAGGGCGTTATCCACGTCCTCCGGCACGAAGAGATACCGCGTCCCATATCTACTACAGGGGATCTGTCCGGATTTGACCAGAGCATGAGCAGTCGCAAGGGATATTCCGGTGTACTCCGACAATCCCCTTATACCTCTTATAGTTGCCCTCTTGGGCTTCTCAGCTACAAGGGTCACTCTTTTGACTGCATCCGCAATTAACTTTTCTAATTCTGCCCTTGTTATCGGCAGTAATAGCATTTCTTTATTCTCCATATAAATGGTGTTTATTTTCCATACGCAAAAGTAAGAAAAATTACAATTACAAACAAATCTAACTCATTGATTTACAATAGTTTGCAAATTACAAAATCCCTTAAAAGCACTCATTATTTCCTCTAAAAAATTACACATCTATAATATCCGTTTTGTATTGCTAACTGCATATAAATCACGAGAAAGGCACACACTTCTGTGTTAATTTAGGTCAATTTATTTTTGCATCGTAATTACACCGTTTCGCACGCGTAACTCACACTTTTTAATCATAAAAAAATTAAAAAAGGGAGCATTAAGCCCCCTTTACTAACCTTTCGGCAATCAGTTTTTGAAGTTCTTTGAGTTGATCAGCCGAAAATCCATCAAGATTCAGAGTCGGCTTTTCATCTTCCAACAGCATATCCACATACCTAATGCGTTCTTCGTATCTCCACGATCCCATATAGTTTTGTTGCACTCCAGGGAGTGCGTGACCCATAGCCATTTCTATATATGTATTATTTATACCCTTGTGTTCGGCATTGGTTTTGAAGCTGTGGCGTGCCCAAGTCGGACTAACTTTCATTGGCATATCCAACATTTCACAGACCCGATAAAGTCGCTTGCGGATGTTTTGATTCGCTTGACTTATTCTCCGGACTTTCATTGACTCTGTCCCGTCATAGTCGAATCCAAGAAGCATCGGAAAGACCCTCTCTCCCCTTATCGGCTTGCTTCCATGCTTTTCTATTATCCTCTTAATCTCACCATACACAGGAATAAGAATCTCTACCGTATCAGATGTAGTGTTTTCAGTTTTCTTCCTAACAAAAATAAGTTCTCTCCCCTCGGACTTAAAATAATGGTCAGTATATACCAAATCCACCATATCAGCCATGTTCATTCCTCCGTTGAGGTAAGAAAATACCCAAAAATCAACACTCTGTTTCAGATATTCCGGAACATCAGCAAACCTCAACTTATTTATAGTTGGAATATCTATGCTGTCGTATGTTCTCCGCTTACCCTTTGGGATTTTAATCCCTTTCATCGGGTTGTTTGCCGGAGTTATATAGCCCATTGCAATACTCTTATTTATAGGTACACGAATAGCCCGAAGATACATTCCTATGGTGCTGTCACCTTTCCCGTCTTCTCTCATTCTCTTAATCCACTTCCCTATAAGTTGAGGTGTAAGATTAGCAAAATTAACATTCCGACCAACAGCAGAAACAAAAGAAGAATAAGCCTGCCTATAATTGTCAGCAGTGTTTATCTTCTTTTCAGCAATTATGTCAGACCACACTCCCAAGAAAGAGTCCTTTGTTTTATTGGTAAATTTCTCCCGAAGATTATCAAAATTAAAGCGACCCTCTTTTACAAGTTCCCTGATATAATCACGAATTTTATTATAGACCAGCAGCACATCATTTTTGACAACAGCAAGTTTACTATTACCTTGAGCATTGTCTAACATATAGAACTGTGGAATAGATACCGCCTTTCCTGTACGATAATACATCGGCTTGCGATTCATAATAACACGAACTACGATAGGAATAGTAACAGGCTCCTTATCCTTTCTTGCCATCTCCTTTATCCAACATTTCTCAACCTCTCCAAGAGCAGACCACTCTTGCAACACCTTTCCATGATTGCGAGGATCAAGAACAACAGCCACTCTAATGTTACTTATCACATCGCTCTCTAATGGCAATAAAACATCTTTGGCGTTGACAATAATTTCATCAGTCTCCTTCATATATTTAGCTTTAAGTATTTTCTGCTTGCTTACACATCTGTAAGCACTATGTAAGCAGGGTTTATTTGAATACTCAAAGTTAAATATAACATTCTATAAAATCAAGTAATTGTATAGCAATCTTTTACAAAATTCTCAATATCAGTTCAAAACATCCTAAAACACATCAAAAATGATTCATAATCATGAGGTCCGCAGTTCAATCCTGCGTCCCGCTACAAGAAAGCACAGCAAAACGCTGTGCTTTTTTTGTTTATATCCCGGCAGGCCACGCCCTGCAGGGGTCTGGACCTTGGCGTAGCCAGACGCGAGAGCTTGCTCTCGTAGGACGGAAACGACAAGGGACATACAGGGCGCGAAGCGACCGGTGGCCTGCCGGTTCCGCAACACAAAACAGCACAAGGTTTCCCCACCAGCTTTCTTGGGTACAATGCGACCGGACAAAAGGATTAGAAGGAGCCCTCCGGGCGACTGAAACATCCTGCGTCCCGCTACCTAAAAATCAAGCACTTACGATTCTTTCGTGAGTGCTTTTTTCTTGCCCGTGAACACCGCGTGAACACCAAATCTATTTATTTCATTTAATTTTCATTATTTCCATAGGTGGCTTACAGGGCGTTCTGAGTGGGTTTTTATAAATGGATTTCAATTTTGTCAGAAATCTGCGGTATTTATTGTTCCAAGCTCTCCTTAAGTTCCCTGATCATTTTCATATCAGAAATTG
>JAZNZM010000273.1:0-3335 GCA_045594965.1 Oscillospiraceae bacterium
AAGACAGGGGAGGCACAGCTTCCTGCAGGTAAGGGCTTCAGGAGCGTTTACCTCAATGCGGGCATGATTGTTTTCATTCTGCTGAGCATAGTCATGTCCTTTGTAAACCTTTTTGCCCAATAAAAGCGAAAAAAGAAAAGCTACGACAATAATTAGCAGTATCAAAAAAAGAAAAGCCACGACGAAAGTCGTGGCTTTTCTGGTGGAGACTGACGGACTCGAACCGTCGACCTCACGCGTGTGAGGCGTGCGCTCTAACCAGCTGAGCTAAGCCTCCATATAGTATCAAAGGGCCAGCAAACGCTGACCCTTTGCTGGTGACGCGTACGAGAATCGAACTCGTGTTACCGCCGTGAAAGGGCGGTGTCTTAGCCGCTTGACCAACGCGCCATAGGTATGGGGCGCAGTTGGCATACGCCCCATGGTAGCGGCGACTGGATTCGAACCAGTGACACCCCGGGTATGAACCGAGTGCTCTGGCCAACTGAGCTACGCCGCCATAAATGCTGTCAAACAGCAAGGAGAATTATAGCTTAGATAATTCTCCTTGTCAATACTTTATTCGAAAAAAATTAAAATTTTTTTAGGGAAGGTACTTGGTGGGGTCTACGCTTTTCCCGTTCAGGCTCATGGCAAAGTGTAGATGGGTGACTTCACCGACCTCGGACAGGGCGGTGGTGCCAACGCTCCCTATAACGCTGCCGCCTGCGACAGCCTCACCCTCGCTGACGGTGGGACTCTCAGCCAGATTGGAGTATACACTGCGCAGCCCGCCTGAGTGGAGCAGCACGACGGTGGTACCCATAGCGTCATCTGCATAAACCTTCTCAACGCTGCCGTCTGCCACGGACTTCACCTGGGAGCCAAGCTCGGCAGCAATATCAATGCCGTCATGGGTGCGCCAGTCCCGCATGGTGCGGTTATACTGTAAAGCTTCCATGCTGTAGGGGTTTTCAATCTCACCGGCAACGGGACGGATGAAGTATACCGGCACGGTTTCTTCCTTGGGCTGGGGAACAGCACCGGCTGCAGAATCGGGCTGGGGGCTGACGGGAGCTATCTCCTGAATGGGTTCCGTCTTCTCAAGAGCAGCAACAGGAGCGGCCTCCTCGATGGGATCCTCGGGGACGGGGACGGCAACGGTCTCGCTGCTTTTTTCGCCAATGCCCTCTGCCTGCTCTGAGAGGGTCTGAGAGTCAATTGCAGGCTCGGCTGCGTTTTCCTGACCGGTGAGCATGGTCCAGGCTGTGATGCCGATAGTGGCAACGCAGAGGAAAAGCACGATGTAAAAACCCTTGCCCGCAAAAAATGCTTCAAGCCGGGATGTGAATGTTTTCTTTTTTTCCATTGTTATTATACCTCCAAAATATAAAAATGGCTTTGCATGGCTATTTTTACCTTTGAAGGCAGAAGTTATACATACTTTTGGGCATTTTCTGAATTGACGGGGAAAAGCGGCCGAGGTATGCAGCGAGTGCTTGAAGGGCGGGGAAAAAAGGTGTATAATCAAGAAAAAAGCAAGGAGAGGGGTTTTGCTATGAAAAAGCTGTTTTTGACAGTCCTTTGTTTATGCCTTGTTTTATCCCTTTGCGCCTGTGAAAGCGGGAAAGAGACCGAACCGAGTCCGGAAACGGAGGGCTTTGAGTATATAGAGACTATGAATGACATAGTTGATTTTGCTCAGAGCGAAACACAGGGCTTTGAGAATTATACCGATAAATATGAGGATGCACTCGGAGACATGGGAATATATCTGGACTGATGTTTCGAAACATTCGAAACAAAAGATGCATATCAAAGCTTCCTGCATCTTTTGTTGTTAAGCAATAATCACTGCTCTTCGTATTTCAGCTTTTCAACAACGCGCTTATAGCCATCGCTGCCCTCGCTGTAAAGGACGGGGCTGAAGTCGTTATACTCGGTCTTGCCGCTGAGTGCGCAGGGGATTACGGAAAATTCCGCTGCAAGGCTCTCGTCCTCTTCAAGGCTCAGCTTTATGCTGACTATAACGCTGTCCTTGTCATCGGGGTTGGAGTTGCCGCCGTAGCAGAAGTTGCCAAGAGAATAGAATACAGGCACTCCGTCCACATATTCCATTTCCTGCAGGGTGTGGCCGCAGGATCCCATGACGGCATCAAAGCCCTGTTCAGCCAAGGCCCCGGCAAACTCTCTTGCCCAGCCGGCAGGAGTGTTGCCGTTCCAGTTCCAGTGGATGTAGGCCACGACGAACTGCGCGCCATCTTCAATGCATTTGTCATAGAGGGGGCGTATCTCGTCCATGTAGGCAGCCACATTTCCGATTTCAATGCCGTTATCAACGGTGGTGTAGCCAACAACGCCGATTTTCAAATCGTCGGAAAGAGTGGCCACGATATAGGTGGAGTCATCGGTGTAGGCCAGAGACTGCTCGGTGAGAGCGGCCACGGTGTCCTCATAGCCCTTCTGGAGATAGTCCATGGAGTGGTCATTGGCCAGATTCACAGCGTCAAAGCCGCCGAGGGAGAGGCACTGGGCGTGAGCAGTGCCGCCCTTCATATTGTAAGCCTTGGGGCTGTGGGCGTTGGAATCGGTAAGGGCGCAGCGGAGATTGCCGAAGGTAAAGTCGTCGGCGGTAAAAAGCTCGGACACATTCTTAAAAGGATACTCATAGTCATTGCCTATGACGGAGAGTATGTTGTGTCTGCCGTTTGCTCCCTGCCAGTCCTGAATGGTGCCGATGGTAAGACCGCCAACGAAGGACAGGGTCCATTCGGTAACAGGCTCCGGAGTGGGCTCCGGAGTGGGTTCAGGTGTAGGCTCGGGAGTGGGCTCCGGAGTGGGTTCCGGAGTAGGTGTGGGAGTGGGGGTAGGTGTGGGAGTAGGGGGAGGGGTCACCGCGGCAGCGGCATCCTCAGCGCTTATTTCATAGCGATAGTCCTCAGGCATATAGTCATCATGGTAGCTGTGATCATTGCCGTTCTGCAAAAACCAGACTGCGGCTATTATCACCAGACCAATAACAGCGGTAAGTATATTTCTTTTCATATGAAAACTCCTTGGCGTGGGATTACACAATAAATCAGCTTATTTTACTCCATTCCTCGAAAACTGTCAATTGCTGACTGCGGATTGGAATAGAGATTGGCAAAAGCAAGCGCCCTGCTTGGATAAGCAGGGCGGCTGTACGGATTATCTTATCGCTGATAAAGCTCGCTGAGCTTTTTGATTTTTGCTGCGAGGGAGGCGGTGCAGGCATCGGCCTTCATGCGCCAGCGCCAGTTGCCGGAGGGAATGCCGGGGGTGTTCATGCGTGCGGAGTCGTCAAGCTCCAGATAGTCCTGCATCTGGGCCACAAA
>JAZNZM010000274.1:0-17817 GCA_045594965.1 Oscillospiraceae bacterium
GGCGCAGATGAAAGTAAAGGCTGCGCTTACTTACGCATGCCTAAATCTCAAAAAACTGGCCAAAAAACGGTGGAAAAACTGCCCTTTTCCATCACTATTTCGCGTAATTTTAAGTTTCTTCTTCGATCCTTTCAACATAAGTGCGCCAAACCCGCTGCCGACATATGCCGACAGCGGGTTTGTCTACGGTCTGAAATCCTCCGCTCAAAAGCGGAGGATTTTGCTTTTAAAAGCCTCCCTTGTAAAAGCCTCCCTTGTGTAAAGGGAGCCCTTAAAAGGAAATTATTTTAATAATAAAGCTCCCGGATCACGGCGGCGCACTGCTCGTAGTTATAGCCGCACTTCATGTCGGGGTGATAAAGCAGCTTGAGAATAAGCACATCTTCCCTTGTCATGGTGAAGTTTTCATTGCTGTGCTGGTAAATAATGCTGTCAAAGCGCATTTCAGTGTCCTGAACGGGGCCAAGGCCGTTATAAATCTCCTCCAGAATAATGGAATCCCTGTAATACTGGGGAATATCGCTGCGCTGGCCTATGGTGCAGGTGTATATCTCGTCAAAGCCGTTATACCAGAAGCGGACGCCGCCCCAGCTGCCTATAAAGTCGCTGCCCAGAACTTCAACAAACTCTTCCTCGTCAACAAAGAACATCTCCATATTGCTCTGCCAGTCGTGAGCCGCGGGATAGATGCCCGGGAAGCCCTCGATACAGTTCAGCTCTCCGACAAAGCGGTTGAGCACCTCCATATCACGGGCGGTGGGCCGGTTATAGATGGTGTAGTAGATAGGCTCTGCCCACTTCTGCACCACGCTGGCGCTGCTCTTGTCGCCAAACTCGGTGTCCAGACAAACCTCGGCAAACCAGGCAATAACCGTGTCCGCACTCACACCCTCAATATAATATTCAGAGTGCTTCGGAAGCTCTATGACCACTTTGGAGGCCAGACCTGCCACACGGGCCACAATGGTGGCCATTTCGCTGCGCTTGAAGTAGTTGTTCACACCGAAAACACCGGTGCTGACACCGTTTACAATACCTGCCTCAGCCAGAGTGTATATGGCCTTGCTCTTATCGGAGGAGCCGTAAACATCGCTGAAATAACCCTCGGGCACCTGATTTATCCTGTCAAAATTCCCGTGCTTCAGGACATTTGCGAAAATCTCCGCAGCCTCTGCTCTTGTCACCGCCACCTTGACATTCTGGGGGACATACCAGAGCAGATGGTTTGCAAGAGCATAGTCCACATATATGCTGTACCACAGACCGATCTGGTCAGCAGCGCCGTAGACATGCTCTCCTTTTATGTACTGGGTGAGTCGAACGGCAAAAACCACCGTCTCCGCCCATGTGAGTGTTCTGTTGGGCGCATAGGTTCCGTCCTGGTTTCCTGCCACAAGGCCAGCCTCGGCGCAGGCCATTATAGGCTCATAATACCATGCATCGGAGCGAATATCCGTAAAGCTCAGCCCTGCCGCGGAAGCTCCCATTGCCATAGTGCCCCCAAGGAGACAGATAACCAGCAGGAGGCAAATAAACTTTTTCATGGCGAATCCCCTTTCATTGTTGATTCAGCTTCATTATAGTCCCACAGCCATAAAAACACAATGCCCATTCTTTAGCAAAAAATCAGGACTGCCCGTCTTTCGGGCAATCCTGACTCAGCGCATCAAAAACTTTGCTTGTGACTTATGAAACTGAGCAGCGGGGGCGTGTGTAGGGGGCGAAGGGCCCCCTGCACGTTATAATAAATATTTTTATGTAGAGAAAGTGGCTGTTCCACTTTCTCTACATAAAATCAGGACTGCCCGATTTACGGGCAGTCCTGATTTTTTGCTTTTTATTCGTCCTCGCTGTTCTCTTCCTCCCGTTTGATGAGCACACGCTCAACGCGAAGGCCGTCCATCTTAAGAACGGTTACAGAGAGGTTTTCATGCCGGAAGCTCTCGCCCTCGGCGGGGAATGAGCCGAACACTTCAAGGGTCCAGCCGCCCACAGTGGAGCTTTCGGTCTCAAATGTATCCTCGTTATACTCCATAAGCTCGATGAAGTCGCCTATGGCCATGTCGCCGTCCAGCTCGTAGACACCGTCGGGACGCTCAATGACCTCCTCGGCCTCTATCTCGTCGGTATCGTCCCATATCTCGCCCACAATGCACTCCAGAACATCCTCCATGGTGACGATGCCTGTGCAGCCGCCGTATTCGTCGGTGACTATGGCAAGGTGGAGCTTGGCCTTTCTCAGCTGCTCCAGAACATTGGGCAGCTTGGTGGTCTTATAGATATAGCAGGGCTTGATAAGCAGAGAGCGTATATCGGGGCGGGGATCGTCAAGGAGAGCCTTCAGATAACGGTTGAGGCGCAGTACGCCGATGATATTGTCCACACTGCCCTCATACACGGGAATGCGGGAATAATCGGTTTCGGAGAGATAGGCATAGATCTCCTCGGGATCGTCCTCAATGTCAATGGCCTCCATATCCACACGGGCGGTCATGACCTCGCTGACAGAGGTATCGTTGAAGTCCAGAGCGTTCTGCACCAGCTCGCTCTGATCCTCGTCCAGAACCTCCTCTTCCTCGGCGGTTTCTATCATGTTCTGCAGCTCTTCAACGGCTGCCTCTGCGTCGTCCTCGCTCTTCTCGCCCTTCAGGGGCAGAGTAATGAGGTGCACCACAGCCACCACAATGAAAATAACGGGGGTGAGGATAATGCTGAGAAAACGCACGGGCCATGCCACTACGGTGGAAAGGCGGTTGGCATTTTTCTTGGCGACTATCTTGGGCATGGTCTCGCCGAAGATGATGACCAGCACGGTGCAAATGACGGTGGCCAGCCATGTGAACTCCTCCGCCCTGCACACTACAATGGCAATGAGGGAGGAAATACTGGAAAGGGCTATATTGACAAAGTTGTTGCCGATGAGTATGGCGGAGAGGGTATGGTCGAAGCGGTCAATGAGCTTCACCGCCAGAGCGGCGGAGCGGTTTCCGTCCTCGGCCAGATTCTCAAGGCGCATACGGTTTGCGGAGGAAAGGCTCATCTCCGAACCGGAGAAAAAGGCAGAGAGAACTATGCAGACTATGCAGGCAACGATATAAAATGTGCTCATTACTGCTCCCCTCCTTCCTCGGCCTCGGCCGCAGGCAGGACTATGCGCAGCTTAAGTATGCGTCGGGACTCTATCTCCTCCACGGAGACCTTAAGTCCGTTATACTCAAAGCTGTCACCCTGAGCAGGGATCAGGTCAAACTGCTCATAGGCCCATTCGCCCAGCAGCTTATGCTCAAAGTCGAAATCATCGGGGTCTTCAAAGTCCATAAAATCAAAGGCATCCTCAATATCCACATCCGCAAGGAAGCTGAAGCTTCCGTCGGCATTGGCTACCATGGTCTCAATGACCTCGTCCTCTTCGTCCCATATCTCGCCGACCAGCTCCTCGATAATATCCTCAACGGTAACTATGCCGAGAGTGCCGCCGTAGGAGTCGGTGACAATGGCCATGGAACAGCGTCGGGAGCTCATGACCTCAAGCAGCTCGTCAATATTGGTGGAGCAATGGATGAAATAAGGCTCGTCCAGAATGGCACGAAGGTCCATTTTCTCCCCTTGGCTGAGCCATGCGCGGATGAACTTTCTCACCTGCAGGGTGCCTATGATGTTGTCCACGCTGCCCTCATATACAGGCAGACGGCTGTGGCGTGCCCGCTTCACCTGAGAGACTATCTCACGGGGATCGGAAGCAACATTCACAGCGTCCAGATCCACACGGGCTGTAAGTATGCTGTCAACGGTGGTCTCACCGAAGTCCAGAGCGGAACGGACAAGCTCGCCCTGCTCCTCCTCCAGCTCGCCCCCGTCGGTCATGGCCTCAATAATGTCATGGAGCTCATCCTCGGTGACGGTTACCTCCTTATCTCCCTTGGTGAGTGAGGCGAAGGCCTGACCTATGGCGGTGAGCACATAGCTTATAGGGGTGAACAGCGCCATGAAAAGGCTCAGCGAAGAGGCTGTGGAAAGGGAGAAGCGCTGGGCATATTTCTTGCCTATGCTCTTGGGCAGCATCTCGCCCACCAGAAACACCACAACGGTGGTGATAACGGTGCTGACGGAAACGGCCGCATTCACTGCCGCGGGTCTGTCCGCGAAAGCCCGTGTGACCATGACAGTCACATAGCTGGCGGCGGCAAGATGGGTGATGTTGGTGCCTATAAGTATGGTGGTGATAGCCTTGTCGAAATTGTCAAGGACTTTCAGGGCCTTTCCGGCTCTGCGGTCGCCCCTGTCAAAGGCAGTCTTCAGCTTCACGCGGCTGGCGGAGGCAAAGGCCGTCTCGCAGACGGCGAAGTAGGCTGCAAAGAAAAGCAGCAGGGCAATTATTATAATGGCTTGTACTATACTGCCATCATCCATAATGGATTTTCACTCTCCGTTTTTTTATTATGTATAGAAGTATACACTATCCAGATATTTTACCATGCATATAACGCCCCGTCAATCACGAAAAGAGGGCAATAAAGTACAAAAAAGAGGGCGCAGCAGACTGCTGCGCCCGTTTTTATGCTGTTATTGTGGATTTTTGAGCTTTTTCAGGCCTGTACGGTCGCTGTGTCGGCAAGCTCCTCCGCCTTGAAAATGCGCTTATGGAGTATTGCAACGGAGAACATGGCAAGAACACCGGCGATTACCTTGGCAATAAGCATTGGTGTGACCACCTCGGGATCAATGGAGGAGGTGAAGCCAAGATGGCAGGCCAGCATACAGCCCGCGCTTGCGGAGAAGGCTGCATAGTAGAGCTTGCCTCTGGGGTTCATCTCATGGAACTTGGAGTAACCGGGCACGAGGCTTGTGAAGGCCAGAATGATGGAAAATACCGCCACATCGTTTATACCGGCCTTGGAGGACAGACGGTTGATGGGCTTGGAAAAAGCATAGCGCAGGGCATGCATCAGAGGCAGACTGCCGCCCAGAGAGAGCACGATTGTGCCTATGGTTTTCCAGCCCTCGGTGATGGGAGTCATGCCGGGGATCACCACAAAGCCCGTCATGGCCTGCACAGCGGCGGCGCAGAGCCCCACGGTGATAACCGCAAGCAGGATTTTTGCGAATACCCGGAACACCTTCATGGTGGCTCTGGGGGCGAAAAGCAGACCCAGAATAACCGCGAGGGCAATAACGATTACAGGAATCAGGTTAATAAGCACCACAAGAGGATGAATGCCCATGCAAAGTCCGCCCACGAAGCAGGCAATGGGGTCGAAGATATAGCCCATGAGAACACCGCCGGAGAAATATCGGTAGTCCTCGTCCCTGATAAGCCCACAGGCCACAGGAATGGTAAAGGAGATCACAAAGCCCATGACAGAGCCGACCACCAGTCCGCCGTAGAGAGCGATCTCGGGCTGGGAGCTCATTTCCGCGCCAATGTGGTAGCCCACATCGCAGCTGAGAAGCACACCGGGAAGCATGGCGGGATCCGCGCCTATAAGACCAAAGATGGGGCCAACCACCTTCAGGAGCAGAGGAGCCATTACAGGAGCAAGGCAGATAAGACCCACAACCGTGAGGCTTGTGGGCCCCATGAGGCCGAAGGCACGCTCAAACTCAGCGCCCATGCCGGTTTTGTTGCCGAAAAGTCTGTCCAACGCACCCAGCACAAAAAAGGCCGCCATTATTATCATTATTATTTTACTGATACCCATATAAGCCTCCGGTATGAACAGGTGTTTTAACCATAAAATAATACCACGCAAAAAAATATTGCGCAAGGCGGCTGCCAAAAAAATGAGAAAGCCCGCTGACGCGGGCTTTCTGACTTTGAGTATATGCTCAGGATTTCAACGCCTTGTTTCTCTTTTTGCGCGGGGGGATAAGGCCTGCAGCCTTGCGGTTGTTATAGACATTGAAGGCCACAGCCAGAACGATGATAACGCCCTGAACCGCCTGAGAATAGTTGGTGTTGATATTCAGCATGACTATCATGTTGCTGACGAGACCCGCCAGGAAAGCACCGAACACGGCGCCGCCGATGTCACCGTAGCCGCCCATGATGTCAGCGCCGCCAACCACCAGAGCCAGCATTACCATGCTCTCATAGCCCTGAGCCGTGGTGGCAGAGGTTATGTAGTTCATGGAGCAGAGGACAACACCTCCGATGCAGGCGGTGAGGGAGCAGATAATATAGCAGCCCACGCGGTACAGGCGGGAATTGATGCCCACCACCTCGGCAGCTATACGGTTTGCGCCCACAGCGTAAACCCTGCGTCCGAACACGGTGAAAGCAAGGATAAGACCCACTATTATAGCCACAACTATAAATATGACTATGGGCATGGGAATATTGAAAAGACGGGTGTTTGCTATCTTATAGAAGAAGCCCTCGGTATTGGTGAGATGGATGAAGGTGCCCTTCAGCAGCGCGCTGGCAAGGCCGTAGAGCAGCTTGCTGGTAGCCAGAGTTACCACGAAGGAGGGCAGCATCAGGTAAGCGTCGCACACACCGTGAAGTATGCCCACACATATGGCCACAGCTATGGCCATAATGAGACCCACCACAAAAGCTCCGTCTGTCATGCCGTGGTTATTATAGTACCAGAGGCATACAACGCTGGTGAGAGCGGCAGTGGAGCCCATTGCCAGATCGATGCCGCCGGTAAGCATGGCAAAGAGCATGCCGCAGCTCATGATGCCATAGATGGAGATACTCATCATGATAGTTCTCAGGTTGCCAAGGGAGAAGAAGTTGCGGTTGCCTATGAGCATGATGATAAGCAGCACGGCAATGATCATTACGCGCTGCACCCATGCATTGGCCATAAGATTTCTGTTTCTCATACTGCATCTCCTTCCTGTGCCTTAACTCCGGAGGAAGCCAGAAGCACAGCCTGCTGAGTTGCGCTGTGGTCCTTGAACTCCCGGAATATCCTTCCGCCGTGGAGCACCAGCACTCTGTCGGAAACCTCGGTAAGCTCCGCAAGGTCGGAGGAAACCATTATTATGATGGCGCCCCGGTCTGCCAGTTTGCGCATATAGCTGTAAAGCTCTGCCTTGACGCCCACGTCAACGCCCACGGTGGGCTCATCGAGGATAAGCACCTCAACATCTCGGCTGAGCCAGCGGGCCAGAACAACCTTCTGCTGGTTGCCGCCGGAGAGGTTCTGCACAGGCAGACGCTTCAGCGCGGGACGGACATCATAGTCGGCTATGGCCTTTTCCGCATAGTCATTCTCCTTGCCGCCATTGACGATACCTGCGGAGGACAGACGGTCATAGCTGGAAATGGCGATATTGCGAAGAATGGAAAGCTGTGGGAAGAAGCCCTGGGTTCTTCGGTCCTCGGGAACAAAGCCGAAGCCCGCTTTGATGTTTTTGGCAACGGAGCGGCTTACAGGCCTGCCGTTGAGGCTGACGCTGCCCTTATACTTCTTGATGGCGCCGTAAATGCAGCTTACAAGCTCCGTTCTGCCGGAGCCAACCAGACCGCCTATGCCCAGAATCTCGCCGCCGTAGGCCTTGAAGCTGATATCCTTCAGCAGATTGCCCAGAGTGAGGTTTTCCACTTCGAGGCAGTGATTGGGATTGATGTTCACCTTGCGGTGGCCGTTTTTCTCCAGCTCATGGCCTATCATCATGGTGGTAACGGTGTCGGGCTGCACAGTCTTGCTGTCCACAACGCCCACTATCTCGCCGTTGCGCATGATGGTCAGGCGGTCGGTAACGCGGTATATCTCCTCAAGTCGGTGGGAGATATAGAGGATGCTGGTGCCACGCTCACGCAGGCCCTCCATGGTGACAAAAAGCTGCTCGGTCTCGCTGGCGGAGAGAGAGGTGGTAGGCTCGTCCATGATAAGAAGCTTTGCGTCCATGGACAGTGCCTTGAGTATCTCGGTCATCTGCCTCTGGGCCATGCCCATGGTGGCAATGAGCGCGTCGGGCTGGATGATAAAGCCGTATTTGTCAATAAGCTGCTGAACCTGACGGCGCATCTCCCTGCGGTCAGGCACACCGTGCTTCATTATTTCGTGGCCGAGGAAGATATTCTCGGTAACGGTAAGCTCAGGGACCAGAGAAAGCTCCTGATAAATAACGGAAATGCCGGCATTGGAGGCATCCTGACGGTTGTTTATCTCCACATGCTCTCCGTTTATATAGATCTCTCCGTCATCCTTTGTATAGATACCGGTGATGATCTTAATAATGGTGGACTTGCCCGCGCCGTTTTCGCCCATCAGCGCGTGGATCTCGCCCTTGCGGATCTCAAGATTTACATCCTTGAGCACCTGAATGCCGTTAAAGGACTTGCAGATATTTTCCGTGCGGAGAATCAGTTCTTCACTCATGCGTCTCCACCTCCGTTTGCAAGCTTATTGGCGTTTTTGTTGGCCAGAGCGCGCATGCGGCGTGCGGTGAGCACAGCCACACCGGCATCGCCCATGATGGCCAGCAGGATAACGCCGCCCTCAAACACATACTGCCAGGAGGTATCCAGGCCGTACTTATACATACCGTTGGTGACAGTGGTCATAAATATGGCACCCAGGAAGGCTCCCACAGGGTCTCCCTTTCCGCCGCCCAGCATAACACCGCCAACCACGCAGGCTGCCACGGCGTTGAAGCCCATGCCGTCACCAAGGCTGAGATAGGCAGTCTGCTGATAGGCAACAGTGAACATCGCGGCAAGAGCGCAGCACACACCGGCTATCATATAGGTGCTTATCTTCATGCGCGTCACATTGACACCGCTCATCTCCGCGCTTTTTGCGTTGGAGCCCATGGCATATACATGGAGACCGTAGCGGGTGCGGCTGAGAACAAGATAAGCAATGATGCTGATGACTATCCAGACAATGGCGATATAGTAAAAACCGTTGATATGTTTGCCCAGCATCAGAAAGCCCTTGTTTCTGATGGTCTGGGAAACAACGGTGCCGTTATCTTCTTTCATAATGGCCAGCAAACCGAAGCCCGTGAAGACAAAGCCGGTGGCCAGCGTGGTAATAAAGTCGTTGAGATGGAATCGGGTTATCACCCAGCCGTTGAAAAGTCCGCAGGCAGCACCCATGACCAGTGCCACCAGAACGACCACTATCCAGGGGACGCCCATGCAGGCGAGACGGCAGCATATAATTCCGGTGAAGCATATGATACCGCCGGAGCTGAGGTCTATGCCCCCTCCGATGAGAACAAAGGAAACACCCACGCAGATAATTCCGGTGTAGGCGGCAACGCGGAATATTTCGTTTATGTTTCTTGCTTTGACAAAGCTGTCGGTTGTTGTGGCAAAGATGACCGAGAGAATCACGATCAATCCAAGCGTTATGAGCTTTCTATAGGTTTTCTGGCTCAATTTCAAGATTATTCAACCCCCTAACAATGCCCGAAAGAAGCGGAGGCCGAGGTGGGCCTCCGCTTCCAAATCAGTTATAATTCAGTCCGGAGTATTATTCTGTTTTGCTGCTTATCAATAATCGTAAGCGCTCATATCCCAGTGGGTGCCTGCAATGACCTCAAGAACGTTGTCCTTGGTGACATTGAGGGTGGGGAGAAGAACGTTTGCGAAGTACTCGTTGCCGAGGCTGTAGCCATTGATGCCCAGCTGGACATAGTTCATAGCGGTGACCATGACAGCGTAGCCCTCATAGTAGGGATCGGAGTAGCTGGTGCCGAGGATCTTGCCCTGAGCGATAGCGTCCAGAACTGCGGGCATTCCGGAGTAACCCCAGATGATGATGCCTTCGTCCTCAAGGCCTGCGGCCTCGATAGCCTGGGCAGCGCCGATGGCGGTATTGTCGTTTACACAGTAGAGAACGTCGATCTTTTCATACTTTGCGAGAACCTCGGAAGCGGCCTGATAGCCAACCTCAACGGAGGTGATGGACTGAGCGTAGTCTTCGAGGATCTCGAAAGCGCCGGTCTCCTTGGCGTAATCTTCGAAACCGGTACCCATGGTGCAGGTGGGCTTCAGCTCTGCAGCAACGTCCAGGATGACGACCTTTGCGCCGTCGTCGGTGAGACCGTCGATGTACTTGGCAGCTTCATAGCCTGCGTCATAGGTGGTGTTCTGGATGTGAGCGGTGTGAACGCCGGAGCAGCCGTTGTTGATGGAGATAACAACGATGCCTGCAGCTTCAGCCTCAGCGATGGTGGAGTTCAGAGCGGTTGCGTCCATGGAGTTGATGAAGATAACGTCAACTTCCTGAGTGATGCACTCGTTCATGATATCGATCTGGTTAGAGGGGTTGAAGCCGGGGTCATAGGTGGTGAGGGTGATGTTGGGATAGAGAGCGATGGCCTCCTTCATACCTTCAAGGATGATGGGGAAGTCTTCCTGGCCTGCGCCCATGGGGATGTAAGCCATCTTGCACTCTGCGCCATTGTTGATGTCGATGGCGGGAGCAGTCTTTGCTGCACCTTCTGCGGGGCCTTCTGCGGTCTCACCGCAGCCTGCGAACAGACCGAGGCAGAGCACGAGAATAAATGCTACAGCGAGAAGTTTCTTTGCGTTTTTCATACTTGTTTCCTCCGTTTTTTGGTGTTTTGGTTTATATGAACTATACGCTGACAAAAATGGTATTTCCGGCATTTCCCGGCCTATCACAGCTCGTACTCGCTGCGGTAGATAACGTCGTCCTGAATGCCTTCGGAGAGCTGGACGAAATAGGCGGAGAAGCCGCCGATGCGGACGATGAGGTCCTGATAGTTTTCGGGGTGGGCCTTGGCATCCTTAAGCTGCTCGGTATCCAGAATGTTGTACTGGATGTGGGTGCCGTCGTGTTTCATAAAGGCATTGGTGTAAGCTATGAGCTTATCAATGCTCTCCTCGGAGCGGAGCAAAGAGGAGTTGAACTTTTGGTTCAGAACGGCGGAGCAGCAGACATCGCTGTAGCCGGAGGCTCTGGCAGAGCGCAGAACAGCGGTGGGGCCGTTCTTGTCGGCACCGCGCATGGGGCTGAGAGAGCCGTCGTAAAGAGGCTCCATGGCGGGTCTGCCGTTGGGCAGAGCTCCTGCGCCCAGTCCGCCGAAGTAGTGCCATGCAAGTCCCTCGCGGGAGATGATCATGTTGCGGAAGGGGGCGTTGTTATAGGAGTAGATGATCTCCGCGGAGCGATTGCTGATGCGCTTGACCATTTCGTCCGCTTCCTCAATATCGTTGCCGTACTTGGGCTGGTGGAGGCACATCTGGCGGATCTCCTCACCCCGCTCGCCGGCGAAGTTGGAGTCGATAGCGTCCATAAGCTCATCCATGGTCAGCAGCTTGTCGTCATATACCAGATGCTTCACCGCCAGCAGGGAGTCGGCCACATCGATGATGGCGCGGTCGGAAATGCCGTACATGGAGTAATCGGGATGGGCCTTGGTCAGGTCCTGACCAAGATCCATACTGGCCTCGATGCCCAGAATGGAAAGCAGAGGAGTGCGGGTGTACTGGTGGCAGATATCTCTTGCCACAGCGCCCAGCCAGAACACACGGTGGATAAAGGCCTTGTGCTGGGCGAAGAAGGCTTCGTAGAGCTCCTCAAAGGTCTTGAAGGAACGGGGATCGCCGGTCTCAAGGCCGGTCTTGTTGCCGTTTATGTCAAGGCCGTTGTGGAGAGTTACATGGAGCAGGCCGGCCATATTGAAGGCGGCCACGCCCTCAGCGCCGTAGTGCTCGGCACGGTTGGGGAGGCAGGGATACACGCAGCCCAGACCGCGCCACTCAACAGCCTCCTCAAAGGGAATGCCGTAGTCTATGTAGCGGCGGATCATAACATGGTCATTCTGGAAGAGGGGGATGCCGCCTCTTGTATCCATATTGGTGCGGATGGCCTTGTTCATGAGCCAGTCGGGGGTCTGATCGTTCCAGCGCAGACCTACAGTGGGAGAGGAGAGCTTCAGAGCCGCCACAACGTGGAGAATAAGATAGCTCAGCTCGTTGCTCTGGTCGGTGTGGTCCTGTCCGAGACCGCCCACCATAACATTGTTGATGCCGAAGTTTATCTGGTGGGTCTCCTTGTTCATATCGTCGGAGACAAAGGTCTGGGTGCCCCAGCGGCCAATCATGTCTGCCAGCATGGAGGACAGCTCCTCAAGAGGAACTCCCTTTTCCAGATCGCTCTTGAAGTAGGGATAGAGATACTGGTCGGCACGGCCCCAGTGGCTGTTGTTCTGCATGGGGTTTTCGAACATCTTGGCCAGAGAGCACATCTCCATGAACTGGAGAGCCTCACGGAAGCTGCGGGGGGGATTTTCGGGGACATACTCGCAGGTTTCCGCAATGGTGATGAGACGGGCCTTCTCGGCTGCGTCTTCGGTCTCCGCTGCCATCTCTCTTGCCAGCTTTGCGTAGCGGTGAGAATGGTCGATAGTAGTCTGGAGGCAGATAATGGCTGCCTGCCAGAAGTAGATCTTGTTTACATCGGTGCCGCCTTCGGCTATGTAGGCATCTATGTGCTCCCGGCAAAGTCTGATATATTCCTTCAGACCGCGGGGCAGGATGTTGGGCCAGTCCAGAGTGGAAGTGCTCTGGCCGGTGATGCCGTTCTGAAGTCCGGGATCCTTCAGCTTTGCAGCCTCGGCCTGAACTGCCCAGTCGCCCACGAGCTCATGCCACGCGGCATAGGTTCTGGTGGGCATGCAGATGGGATCAAAAATCTTTGCGGCGGTGCGGAGAACCTCCAGCTCCTCCATGGTGAGCACAGCAGAGGCGTCCAGAGTCACACCAACGATTCCATCGTCGTTCCAGATATCATGGATATAGTCGCCGCACACATTGATGGAGGTCTGGCAGCCGATGACACCGGTGGTGGGACGGCCCACGATCTCGTCAAACTCATGGATCTTGATGGGGACATTGTCCATGACCTTTTTGAGCATCTTGGCTATGCGTATCTCCAGATCCTCGCCCTCGGTCTCCTTCCAGGATTCCACGGTGAGGCGTTCGCGGTCCACATATACCTTCCAGGGTGCAGCCTTCATGGCGGCGCGCCATGCCTTGTTGCGCTCGCTCAGTTCAAGACGGTCTATTTTTTCAAGTAAGCTTTTGTCTATCTGATACATTATGTTGCTCCCTTCACATCAATTTCGCAACGGCTGTTTGACATTATTTTGACACAGTGCAGTTTACTCCAAGCTGCCTGTAAAGTTCACAGAGTTTTTCCACGTCATCCGGAGCCATAATCTTAAGATGCTCCAGCTCATAGGGTATCTCCAGTGCGGCATACTTCGCGCTTCCCATCCGGTGATAGGGCATAAGCTGTATTCCCAGATCCTCCCGCCCAAGGGAGCGGATAAACTCTACCGTGGCACTCACGTTTTCTTCAGTGTCGTTCACTGTGGGTATTATGGGCTGGCGGAACAGGATGCTTGCCCCCTGAGAGGCCAGATAGCGGGCATTTTCAAGGATAAGTGTATTGTCCGCACCGGTATATTTTTTATGGAGTCTGCCGTCCATTATCTTCAGGTCAAAATAGAAGAGATCAGTATAGGGCAGCACCCTCTCCACATTTTCCAAAGGCACGCAGCCGCAGGTTTCAACGCAGGTGCTGATGCCCTCGGCGCGGCACAGGGCAAAAAGCTCGGCCACAAATTCGCTTCTTGTCAATGGCTCGCCGCCGGAAACCGTTACGCCGCCGCCGGAGCTGTCATAAAACATCTTGTCCCGGCGCACCTTGGCGAAGGTCTCCTCAGCGCTTTTTTCCTCGCCGTAGCCCACCAGCGCGTCATAAAAACAGGCGCTTACACATTTTCCGCAATTTGTGCATTTGCTCCGGTCTATGCGTCTGCCGTCATCGGGAAGTATCGCGCCCTCCGGGCACTTTCCCGCGCAGCGGCCGCAGCGCTTGCAGAGCTTCTCTATCCAGCCCACCTGAAAATGGGGTTCAAGATTCTCCGGGTTGGCGCACCACTTGCAGCGCAGTGGACAGCCCTTGATAAACACGACCGTCCGAATACCTGGGCCGTCATGTATGGAATAGCCCTGAATATTGGTTATAAGAGCTTTCGCCATGCTGCACCCCCAGTTCGGCAAACTCTGACAATACATTCACATTATCTTTAGCTTACATTCTTTTAAGTTCTGCGTCAATAATCCCAGATATAATATAAAACTATACCGACTTTCTCGTCTTTTTGCATAAAACATGTTATAATGCATTACAAATCAGGCGTTTCCCACTTTTCTTCTCCCCGGAGAAAAACGGCGGTCTTCCCGAAGACCCGCGGCGCTTGTTCTTTGTGAATTCCCCTTTTTTTCCTTTTTTGAACCCCCATGCTATAACAGCAGAGGGGGGTAAATGGTTATACCAAGGAGTGTGGCTGTTTATGGCTGAAATCAACATACGGCAAATAGAAATTTTCCTGAGGGTCGCAAAGCATCAGAACATATCAAAGGCTGCGGCAGAGCTGTATGTGAGCCAGCCCTCCATCAGTAAATGGATATCCAATATGGAGGAGGAGCTGGGCACTCCCCTGTTCCGACGCACCAACCGTGGAGTGGTGCTCACCGAGGAGGGAGAGGAGCTTTATGACCGGCTGGAGTTTGAGTACCAGCGCTTCAGGGTGAATGTGGAGGCCATCTGCGCTCCCCAACCCCCAAAAGGCGCGGATTCCCTTCGCATAGGCAGTCTGAACAGGCAGGTCATATACGATATCGCTCAGGAGCAATGCCACGCCTACTCCCTGCTGCACCCCTCCGTGCAGCTTACATACGAGAGGTTCAACTATCACGCCCTGCGCAGCAAGCTGCTGTGCGACGAGCTGGACTTTATTCTCACAGTCAGCTCCGATGTGGAGGGCCGCAGGGAGTTTGATTACATCACCCTTTGCGAGTACCCCGCCTTTTTCATCGTGCCCCACTCCTGGGCAAAGGAGGGTCTGGACGCCCTCTCCGGCAAATGTCTTCTGGTGGAAGCCCCCACCCAGAGAGCATGGGCAGAAAGCATATGCCAGCGCTATGGCATTGTCCCCTCGGAGGTGCAGTATATGACAAGCTTTTCCGCGCTCTCCACGAAGGTATACAGAGAGGAGGGCTTTGCAATAGACGGAAAGCTTTCCAAGTCCGATTCCAGACTTCATGATGTGGCCTATCTGCCCGTAACATGGGCCTACGGCGGCAAGGTGGTAATGGCCTGGAGGAAGGAACGCTCAGACCAGCTTCTCTCGGACTTCCGGGACTTTTTGCGCCGCCGCGGTGACAATTAAGGAGATGCTGCTATGGAAATTAACAGAAAAATACTGGACGAGATAGACGCTCTGGAGCTCAGCCCCGCCAACAAGGCCTGGCGGGAGGCCGTGCGCTGTGCTTCATGGCGCATCCATGCCGACAGGCAGCGGCTTACCGTGGAGTCCTGGCTGGAAACCGAGGGACAGGATATTGAAATACGCAGGGCAAAGCTCCTTGCCCATGTGCTGGACAATATGCCCATAGATATACTGCCCTTCGACCAGATCGTTGGCCGCGCCACTCCCTCTGTCATCGGCTGCGCCACCGCTATGGATATTTCCGGCGACTATATCCCTGCCATATGGAATGAGGACGGCTGCGTAGATGCCACAATGGACGCCAGTGTAACCATGGACTCAGAGAGTCTGAACATTCTCCGCGAGGCCGCCCGTGTCTTCGGGGGCAAAACCGCACCAGACCTCTCATACAAGGCATGGGAGGCCGCCGTGGGCTCCCTCGGGCGGGATCTGGAGGACGCCAAGCTCAAGGACCCATCTCTGGACGCCGCTGTTTTCGGTCAGGTTACCACAGCTCTTAACTGGGACAAGATAGTCAAGGTTGGTCTGAAGGGCTATATAGATGAAGCGAGGGAGCATCTTGAGGCTTTCCGCCTGAGCTGCGACACGGACATCTCCAAGGCCTACTTCTGGGAAAGCGCCATCATCGTACTGGAGGCTGTGATCCGTCTTGGCAGACGCTATGCCGGACTTGCCATGGAAAAGGCCGCCGTGGAGCCGGACAGCCTGCGCCGCGAGCAGCTTCTTGAGATGGCCGAGGTCTGCCGTTATGTGCCGGAAAACCCGCCCCGCAGCTTCCATGAGGCTCTGCAGCTCATGAGCTTCTGCGGCCTTGCCAAAATTTCCGAGCACCCCATGCACGGAAACCCCCACTGGGGCCGTGCCGACCAGTACCTTTATCCTTTCTTCAAGGGAGATGTGGAAAGCGGACGCATATCCGTGGCCCGTGCAGGCGAGCTTCTTGCAGATCTTATCGGTCGCTGGGGCACCCAGTGCTTTGTGCAGCCCCGAAGCCAGAAGCTGAGCCACCAGATAAACTTCTGTATCAACAATATAATGGTGGGCGGTGTGCACGCTGACGGCAGCGATGCCAGCAATGAGCTGAGCTATCTCATCCTCCACATGGTGGGTCTGCTGAAGCTCTCCTCCCCCACCGTAGGTCTCAAATGGAGCCGCTCCACCCCGGACTGGCTCATGAACAAGGCCATACGCACAAACCTTGCCACCAAAGGCGGCATACCTCTTTTTGAGAACGACGACGCGGTTGTTGCCCACTATGTCCGCGACGGCATAGCCTACGGGGATGCCGTGGAGTGGAGCGGTCTGGGCTGCGTTTACCCCTGCATCCCCACCAAGGCCGAGCACACCGGCGCTCACGGCCTCGGCGCCTTCAACGTTGCCGGCTGCCTCCATCTGGCTCTGCACAACGGCTGCGACATAAACGGAAAGCAGAGCGGCCTGCCCACAGGCGATGCCCGTGATTTCGGCAGCTTCGAGGAGCTATATGAGGCCTTTCTGCGGCAGCACCGCCATGTGAGCCACAGCTCCTTCCGCCTTGGCAATATCGCCCGGCGCATTGAAAAGGACTATATCCGTCTGCCCCTTATTTCCGCACTTGGTCTCCAGTTCTGCATGGATGCGGGTCGGGACACAGTGGACGCCCACCCCGACCACACCCTTCAGGGCATAGGCGACCGGGGAATTATCGATGCCTCCGACGCTCTTTACGCGGTGAAGTATCTGGTATTCGACAGGAAGCTTCTCACCATGGCTGAGCTTATGGATGCTCTGGACAGCGATTTTGCCGGGGAGCGTGGCGAGGAAATCCGCCTCATGTGTCTTAACGCGCCCAAGTTCGGTAACGACATGGAAGGTCCCGATATGATGGCCCGCCGGGTCAGCAAGGACAGCGCCGCCATCATCAAGAGCTACGATAACTCCCCCTTCCCCCCAATTATGATAGCCCGTGAGGGTCTTGCATGGCACTATTTCGGAGGACTGGGTGTTGGTGCCCTGCCCAGCGGCAGAAAGGCTCTGGAGCCTCTTTGCGACGGCTCCATCTCCCCCATGCGCGGTGCCGACAAGGAGGGCCCCACCGCCGTACTCCGCAGCGCTCTCTCCGCAGACTTCGGGGATTCCTATGCCCATGTGCTTAACCAGAAGTTCAACGCCTCCCTCCTGCGGGATGAGCAGGGCATAGATAAGCTTGTGGCCTACACCAATGCTTTCATGGCTGCCGGAGGAACCCACATCCAGTATAACATTCTGGACACCGAGGATCTGAAGGAGGCCAAGGCTCAGCCGGAGGAGCACGGAGACCTGATAGTCCGCATCGGGGGCTTTTCCGCCTACTTCGTTCAGCTCAGCGGTGAGATACAGGACGATGTTATCTGCCGCAGCGAGTTTGAGCTGTGATATATCCGCAAAAATATAAAGAAGCTCCCTTTGTGAATCTACGGAATTCGCAAAGGGAGCTTTGAATATTATATGACTCCAAAAAAATGTATTGCCCTCTCTGACGAGGGCGCGACGCGTTAAGCAAATATGCCTGTGGCATATTTGTAGCCAAAGCGCGGAGCAATCTACGATTGCAACGAGGGC